>JAJDBI010000028.1 GCA_029261435.1 Nitrospinaceae bacterium | reverse complement strand
AGTTGCCATGGCCTCAAGCATGCTCAAATTGTAACCATCTTCATATTCATCCACCGTAGTATTTATGAAAACTCTGCAATCTCTAAAATTATCTAATAAATCCTGAAACCCTTCAGACAATCGCGAGCCCGGAATATTTGGGTTGATGCCCAAGGTCGTCAAAGGATGGTTTCCAACTATTTCCTGGCTGATGGAATAGCCCATCATCAAATCCCGTTCCTGAAGTAGATTACCGACCTGCAAAACCGTCTCCCTCTCACCTCTATAGTCTCCGTATTCTGAAACATCCAAACCTGGTAAAATCAAGTCACCATTCAATCCCCAGTCCTGTCGTTTTTTCTCAGAAATAAATACTTTGTTAACGTCTTTCAGAAGAAATTCCACCTGCTTCAGATATTCCTTCCGATTTACCTTATCTTTCCCCAACTTGATTTCTGTGGTCAAGCAGTTATGAAAAACGGCAACCTTAGGGAGAGAGTAGTCCTTCACTGCTATTAAATCTTTGATGTTGTGTGCGATAATAAGATCAAGTTCACCCAGCTCCAGCATTTCCTGAGCAGTTTTCTGGGTGATGAGGCTTACGTTTTCTGGGACGGGACGCATATTTTCATCCCAACGTCGGTAATGACCTGGTGCAATTTCTGGCTCTACAATCAGAAATTCATGGCCTATCCGAGCCACCAGACAAAGATAAGGTTCATGCCAGTTAAAGGAAAGAATTTTCAATTTCATAACGAGGGGTCTCCACCGAGTAAAAGGCTGTCCTTTCCTTTTTCGGTGAAACGGGAAAATCACTTAACCCTTTTTATTTATGGATTTGGAACCAAGGCCGAAAATCTGGACTATCGAGGAATCAGCGCGCGGTATATCAGTAAATAATTTGTAACCAACCGAGATAGATCCCATCTTAATTAGCGAGTAATTTGAATAGTATCTGCCGCAACTGAAAACTTAAAATCAATTATTAGTCAGCTATTTATTAATTTAACCCATACCTCCGAGACTCAATGTCATACGATCCAAATTCAAAAAAGATAAAAGGCCGAGAGCGGTTGATAGAATATCGCAAAGCTTTTCAAAAAAAACAATCTTTGAATGGGGAAACTCCTCAAGGCGAGGGAGAACTGAACCGCGATGGTAACCCAAAGGTTCCCCCGGGACAAAGAGTGGTAGAAACCTGGCCCGTACTGGATCTGGGTGTTACTCCGGAACTGGACGAATTCACATGGAACTTGACCGTTTCAGGTTTGGTGAAAACTGTAAAAACCTTTGACTGGGAAGAGTTTCTCAAATTACCTCAAACTACTGATGTTTCTGATTTTCACTGTGTCACTACATGGAGTAGGCTTAACAATAATTGGAAAGGCGTGAAATTCTCGGAAATTGCCGCTCATTGCGAGGTGCTGCCCAGCGCAAAATTTGTCTATATCAAGGCCTGGGATGGCTACTCGACTAATTTACCTCTGGAAGAAGCTATGAAATACGATGTCCTTCTGGTTCACGAATGGGAAAATCACCCACTCACGAGGGAGCATGGAGGTCCTGTGCGGATGATCACCCCACAGCTCTACGCCTGGAAAGGTGCCAAGTGGATCGGGGAAATTATATTTCGTGATACCGATGAATTGGGATTCTGGGAAAAAAGAGGTTATTCCAATACAGCGGAACCTTGGCTTAACGACCGTTACTGCTGAGACAACCCTAGTATCATGTCACTCGCAAAGTTTTCAAGTTGGCAAATGCTTCTGATTCAATGATCGCCTTGACCCCGGCGTCCCCTATTCCTGTATCGAACAAAAGGAGACTTTCTACCTTGGTCAGCGTTTTGGTATTTGCCAGAAGTTTGGCAGATTCCAAATTCAGATAATTTCGCGCTAAATTGAAATGTTTAACCCTTTGCAACACTTTCGATTTAGCCAATATTTTAATACCTTTTGGCGTTATTTCCGTCCGATAAAAATTCAACTTTCTCAGGTTGGCAAATGCGGGAGCTTTAGCCAGTGTCATCAGAGTTTCATCTCCGACAGGGTTTTCCTGGAAAATTAAAATCTGTAATTTCCGGAACTTCTCAGATTGAACAATGGCCATTCCACCTTCAGGTCCGATATTGTTATAACGTAAATCCAGGAGGGATAGGTTTTCAACAAAATCAGCCGATGGTAACTCCTTAACCCCCTTATCAGAAATATTGTTTTCTCCAAGATAAAGTCGCTTTAAATTTTTAAACAGATTGCAATGAAACAAATGGTGGGCACCACGCCAAGTCAGTTTATTTCGAGAAAGATCCAGGTTTTCCACCTCGAAGGTACGCTTGGTTTGAACCAGAGCTTCGACTCCTTCATCTCCAATAAATTTTCCATTCAACTCTAATGATTCACCATCAAGAGATTCATCAATAACCCTGTTAATATAATCCAACTTGACTTGGGTAATCATTTTTTAATCTCTCTTGGGCTTTAAGTTGATGGCACAGCGAAAACCAATATCATTGAAACCTCGTGACAAGGGATAGCTCCAATCCCGGTATCCTGATGTCATAGCCACCACCGAGTCAGACCACGAACCACCTCTACGCACTTTCATAACGCCTCGTGTTGGCCCTCTGGGATTATGAAGAATATCTGTGTAGTAAAACTTAACTGAAAACCAATCGGCAACCCATTCCCAAACATTACCAGCCATGTCATAAACACCACTCGAATTAGCTGGGTATGATCCGACCTCAGAGGCTTTATCCCTCAACTTCAATCCTCCCCTTGCAAGAGGATTCATCAGATCAAAACCATCACCCCAGGGAAATTGACAACCATCGCCATTACCGGCCGCTCTTTCCCACTGAGCTTCACTTGGAAGTGACTTGCCTATCAAGTGACAATAGTCTGCCGCTTCGTACCAATTGAGTTTTGAAACCGGGCAGTTATCGCAATCGGAAAAAATACTTCGACGTAAATAATGTTCCGAAAATAATTTTTCAAACTTTTTGTTGGTGACTTCAAATTTATCAATCCAAAAAGCATCCAAGTGCACTTTTTGCTCCGGAGCTCCATGTTGAGGTCCGAAGCGGTCACAACCTCTTTTGAAAGTTCCTCCTGGGATCAGAACCATATCTTCAGTAATGCGAGATTCCAGCTCTTGTCCCGAAACCGGCTGAATCCAACCCATAAAAAAAACGCCCAGACAGAGACATTTTAACAATCCAGAAGTATAAGAAAATTTCAGGGAACTCACGTGAATTCTCTAAGTGCTCCTAATATGGCCAGTGTTGCTTTCGATCTGTTTAAAGTATAAAAGTGAACACCCGGTGCCTTGTTCTCTAATAATTCCCGGCATTGGTCAATGGCATGATCAATACCAGTCTGTCGAACCTTTTCACTATCATCCTCAATTTTTTCAAATTTAGCCAGTAACGATGAGGAAAGACTTGCTCCGCACATCTTGGTAAATCGCTGTATCTGCTTGAAGTTTAAAATAGGCATGATCCCAGGAATCACAGGAATATTGATATTTGCCTTCTGTGCTCTATCCAAAAAATCAAAATAATGGCGGTTATCAAAAAATAATTGCGTCACAAGAAAGTCCACACCACTATCCACTTTCCGCTTTAAGTTTTCAATATCCCTGTCAAGATCCTGGCATTCTACATGCCCTTCAGGATAACAAGCCGCACCGATACAAAACGAAAAATTCTTCTTCATATAGGCTACAAGTTCATTGCCGTATTCAAAGCCGCCCTCTGTTTTTATAAACTTTTCTTCGCCCTGAGGAGGATCCCCCCGCAACGCAAGAATATTCTCTATATTCTTAGCCTGCAAACTTTCAAGCACAGAACGAATTTCCTGTTCGTCGTGTCCAACACAAGTCAAGTGAGCCATGCTTTCAATCCCAATGGCATTTTTTATGTTCCCAACCAAGTCGATTGTTTTAGTGCGTGTACTGCCACCTGCTCCGTAGGTCACAGACACAAAGCCCGGATCAGAGGGTTTTAATCGACCAATAGTCTCGAATAGCGTTGCGAAGCCTTCAGAATCTTTAGGGGGGAAAAACTCAAAAGAAAAAACAGGAGATGAAGAGTTTAGTTTTTCACTTATTTTCATACTTAGATAATAACACAAGGCCTGATAAACTAATTAAGAAACAACGCCATTAACGATGAATCAGGTTTCGTTAAACTCAGGATGGCTCAGGTATATACTCGTAAATACCAAATTTTTTCAGGTAGGATATAAATGAAACTACATTTACCAGTTCGACAGGTTCATCTTCGATCAAATTAATTGCTTCGTTGCTGAAGTATCCAGTGGTGATCAGAATTCCTCGTGACGCACCTTCTCCTTTCACCGTATCCAAAAAACCTTTTACCTTCATAGCGTTGACCGTTTGCCCCGGGGGTTCAATAATGCATAGGGCAATATAACTGCCACCCACAACAGGCGTTTCATCATTCATGGCAAGCTCTAACTCATGATCATCTGCCCAGACAGAATGGACATATTCAAGGTTGAACTTTTCCATAAACTCAACACATTTAGCTTTAAAAGCATCTCTATCTGTCAGATAGAAAGGGACATCAGATGGTTTATTGAAGTGGATTTGCTCTTGAGGAGTGGGAGGAGAGGTTTTTTTTAAAGAAATAATAAGGATAATGCCAATAACAAAGGCACCAAAAGTAATAACAAAAATAGCCACTTACTTTATCATTTCATCCCAAATTTTTTCTTTTTTACCCTGCTTTATCCATTTGTCGTTTGCTATCATTTGCTTCACTGCAACCCAGAACACCCAACCTACAAACAACAACATGGTACCGATAGGAATATTATCGGGTTTGGTAGCGATTAAAAGAAAGTTTTCGAGTCCTGAATTTTCCATTTTATGCGCCTTGTTTATCGTTATGATTAATCATATTATAAGTTCAGCCGGTGGAGCAAGTTTATTCGTCGTCTTCATCCTCTTCGTCTTCGTCGTCTCCACCATCGCCACCTTCTTCACCATCACCTTCATCACCGCCCTCACCCAGGCTCACATCAAAATCAAGCTCTGCTGTGTTGTAGGCAATGATCAAGTCTTTTAAAGTATCCACTTGTGTGTCCACATCACCAACCGTTTCAATTTCACTATACTTGGTCGGAACTGTGTATTTGTCCCCTTTCTTAACCCAATGTGAAGGCATAGGCGTCCAAGGGATCATAGCGCGTGTATCTTTAAGCCATTTGGGTATCCAGTCCTGTCGCAATCTTTGACTGGCCAGTGAGAATTCAATACCTTTTTGTCCATCATCATGACAGCGTCCACAGTCCATATAGCCAACCATCTCAGCACCTTTTTGTGCCACCAAGCCATCTTTGTCTTTATGCACACCGGCCTCATATTCGCTACCCGGTGACAAAGCTTCAAAATATGCGGTCAAGTCACCCACCTCTTTATCAGTAAATGCAAATGTCGGCATTTTTACTTTGATCCAAGTTCTAA
>JAJDBI010000027.1 GCA_029261435.1 Nitrospinaceae bacterium | reverse complement strand
TCTGGGAAAACCTATTCCGTGATATCGCTGATTCCATCCCGAACGGCATTTTTCAATTGCATTTGCTCTTCAGTGGGAACGGACTTAACCACCTTCTGTGTCTTCGGGTCAATGACCTGAAGAACGACATCGTTATCATCCGTCACTGAAAATTTTCTTTGTTCGCTATTCGATGATGCTTGTCCGCCTTTTTTGCTCTCTACCAAAGCCTTGGCTTTAGAAGATAAGTCGACCGAGTCAACTGATGCTTCAGGCCCCGGAGTCGGAATTGCTTTAGATCCAGAGCTTGATGAAGATGATTGTATTTTTGGCGGTGGAACTGTCGGATTTCCCGCTGAATTAACGGCTTGGGTATCCATATGCTTTACCTCTGTCCTGGTTGATAAAATCCTATTTAAATGGTTGAAAATTATAGGGTTATCTTGATTTTTCTGCGTTTTTCAATTTTTAGCCAGTATACGCACTCTTCTTAACGGCACCTTTGGGTTTAACTTAAGGATTATTTAAAAATTATTTAGGAAGATCTTTTTCGCTTTTTGAATCAGACTATTGCGGTTGGATAAGGTTTGAATTGAACCTGTTTAACAGTTATGATACCGCCCTGAAAAATAATTGAAAACAAAGTGATTCAGGGAGTTTGCTCTGAATTTTAAGAATATTTAAACATCGTTTATTTTGAATGAAAGAATTTCGTAAAATACTGAAATACGCCCGGCCGTATACCAAAAGTCTTGTTTTTGCGTTTATTTGTCTGGCTTTAACCTCGTTGATCAATCTTGTATTGCCTTTGATAGTCCGCAATATGATTAATGCTGTGATCGTATTAAAAGACAGTGAGGTGCTGGA
The DNA here is from genome assembly GCA_029261435.1 of Nitrospinaceae bacterium. GTDB lineage: Bacteria > Nitrospinota > Nitrospinia > Nitrospinales > VA-1 > LS-NOB. Next base: position 38,855 of record JAJDBI010000027.1, on the reverse strand, counting down.
TGGTCTGGCCTGGGATTTAATCATCATTATTGGTCTGCAGGCTGTGTTTGCGGTCACGCACAATTATATTTTTGGCTTCGTGGGCCACAGAATGACAACGGATTTTCGCATTGAGTTTTTTTCCCATATTCAATCACTTTCATTGCGCTTTTTTCAGGAACGTCGGGTAGGAGAAATATTATCCCGCATGAGCAACGATATATCCGTGATTGAGAATGCCCTGGTAACGATACCCGTTGCTTTGCTACGACAAAGTATTACCTTGCTCGGGGCAATGACGATCATTCTGTATTTGAACTGGAAATTGACCGGGCTCATTTTACTCATCCTGCCCCCCTTGATGATTTTTGCGCGGTTTTTTGGGCGGCGTTTGAAAATGTTTTCGGCAAAGCTTCAGGATCAACTGGCGCAGGCTGTGGTGGTTCTCGAAGAAGTGATATCGTCCATCAAGATTGTCAAATCTTTTACCCGTGAGCCTTATGAGCGGGATCGTTTTCAGGGCAAGATTGAAACGGCATTCGAGAGAGCGGTGGATAAACTCAAAGTGTCTTCTTTTTTTGGTCCGTTCATACTGGGACTCACCTTTCTGGTTTCCGCGTTGTTGATCTGGTACGGTGGATATCAGGTGATGCAGGGGGCGACGACTCCTGGTGAGCTGGCAGCTTTTTTTCTGTACGCCCTGATCATTGCAGGACCTATTGGAACCTTCATTCGACTGTATACTCAGGTTCAGGAAGCCTCTGGTGCCATCCACAGGGTCTATGAGATTCTCGATACCCAGCCTTTGATTCAAAACCCGGATAACCCGGCTCCAATTGGAAATATAGAGGGACGCATTCAGTTCGACAATGTTTCTTTCGGATACAGGGACAACGCAGAGGTAATCCATGATGTCAGCCTTGATATTCTTCCCGGGCAGACTGCCGCTCTGGTTGGGCCAAGCGGGGCGGGTAAGTCGACTCTCATAAAGCTGCTGTTCCGTTTCTTCGATCCTTCTACCGGAGCTATTCGTCTGGACGGTCATGATATTCGCACCTTGGATCGGGAGAGTTTTCTCAGCCAGATTGCTCTGGTTCCTCAGGAAACGCTTTTGTTCGGAGGTACGGTGAAGGAAAATATTCTTTATGGGAAGCTTGATGCAACAGACACAGAACTAAAAGAGGCCGCACAAAAAGCCAACGCACATGAATTCATCGTGGGTATGGAAAAAGGGTACGACACGGTTGTCGGGGAGAAGGGAGCGAAGCTTTCTGGAGGAGAAAGACAGAGAATTGCTATCGCCCGGGCCATTTTGAAAGACCCGAAAATCCTGGTTCTGGATGAGGCGACTTCTTCTTTGGATAACAGATCCGAATCCCTCATTCAGGACGCTTTGGAGACTTTAATGTCCGACCGCACGACATTTATCATCGCGCATCGCCTGAGCACAATTCATAAAGCAGATCAGATTATTGTTCTGGATAAGGGGGGTATTGTCGAAGCAGGTCAACATGAGGACTTAATGAGCCACAAAGGCTTATACCACAATTTATATACCCTGAAAATGCTCGATCCTGCCGCGCACGAAGGCGCGGATTAATAGTTCCGATTATCTATTAAGGTGTATTGCCAGAAATAAGGCGGGGGCTATTCTCCCGGATCGGCACCAATTAAAAACCCTACCAGATGTGCCTTTTTCTCTGCATCACCCCGGTAATAGGTGCGCACTAGTTTCTGTATCAATTCATTCAATGCCGGGTCTTCCCCGTAAGTTTCCATCGCTTCATTGACACAAGGTTCTTCCCCGCCTGGAGCGTGTTGCGTCTTCTTGATAGGCCCTTTTCCCGTTAAAAGCCAGATTATATTAAGGTCTGTGTGCTGATAAAGTTTTGCGATCGTATCTGCTGAAGGCAAAGACTTGTTGTTCTCAATGTCAGATAATGACCCCTGGGAGATTCTAATTAATTTTGCCAACTCAAAAGATTTGAGTGGTAAAGTTTTTCTCCACTGGCGGAGACGTGACCCTAAAAATTTAGCTGTTCCTGATTTAATTTCTTGCATTTTACCGTATACCGAATTATGATTAATAATGCCTCTATTGTAACCTTGGATAACTTGAGGACTGAAACCTGTAATTAAATTTCAAGCAATAGCTACGTACTTAAAATTTTATTTGACCCTCTGGATTTTTAAAGTACCGGACTCCCCAAATCTTCAGAGTGTAACCAAGTTTGAGCGGGAAAGCATAGGATCATAGCATAGGAGATAGATTTTCTATCCTTGTAATTACTTGTGCTTCTATCATTCCTCAAAATATATGAGTCGTCAATCTTTTTTCGAGTATTTCTTGATTTAAAAATTGTACATCTTTGTAAAGTATATTATGACAGATAAACGGGTATTTTTAGGGGGTAATTAGAAGTCCAAGGGTGAGGGCAGGCTTTTAGGTAAAAGGATTTGAAAAAAACCTACTTTTTCCTGGAAGCCATATCGGTCTAACAGGAACTTATAGAGGTGCGGGGCGTAATGTAAGAGCCGTCTTTCTTCCTTTCCGTCAATGGCGATATCTATGTAGATCACCATTTTGGGAGGATTATTGTTCAATATCGCAACCAGCTCTTTTTCTTTTTTCTCCTCCAACATGCCCGGTAAAACCCATTCATAAGGTGAAGGATTGACTCGCCCTGAAAGAAAATAAAAAATCGGGTTTAGTGGCAGTGCCAGGATGGCGTCCCCTTCTTGTGAGTACAGGTTTATTTTTTCGACGACCTCTTTAATCCACTTGGCTTCTGCGGGGTTGGTGTAGATATCTACTTTATCCAGAGTAAGGTGAGTGGTCTCCAGTTTCATGGCCCCGATGCTGCCGGCATAAAAACCGTGATGGGTGTTCATCTCGAAATAAAAAAGAAAGGGCAGGAAAACGGTGAGAAGGTTCAAGGGCAACCGAGTTAATACGCTCTTTTGTTTAACAGGTTCCTGGGAGTGAAGAACCTTCTCCCTGACTCGATATAATAAATAACAGAATAGAAGATAAAAAGGCGGCAGGGTTCTTAGTAGATTATCGAATCCCGCGCGCCATATCACCAGACCAAAGGCGCAAACCCCGAATAGCAGAATGGAAATAACGATTAGTTTATCAACATGAAGTGATTCTTTTTTTATCACAAGTTGATAAATAAGAAGAGCCGCCACAATGCCGCAAGTCAGTATGGGAAGGTAGAATAAAACCCTTTCAAACATCTGGTGGTACCCGACCTCTTTGAGAAGCGCGAGAAAGGGAAAGACTTCTGGAAACGGGTTACCCCAGACATCATGTGCATCGATGACCATTTTGAATACTTGCGTGAAGTAGCCGTCCAGCCCAAGATAGACCCCACACACAATTGCTGTGATAGAGATCCCGCCTGCCAGATAATAGTTTCTGTTGGGTGAATGCGTTGTATTTTTTTTCGGAAAAAAATGAGTTCGCCATTGTTGCTGGCTGAACATCAAAGCCATCACTGTCAGGCTGATTAGTGTCGAAAAAAGAGTCACTTCGAACTTGAAAAAGGCACTTAAGAAAATTCCTGCCCCCAGACCTGCCAAAGACCCCAGGTTTTTTTTGCACAAGAAATTTGTAATGAGATAGAGGTTCAGAACGACGAAGAAGGTGAAGAAGCGATTGTAGTACATCGAAGGAGCGGAAAGCATAAACAGTGCCGCAAGCAAAGCAAAGCCGGCTGGCATGATTTTCCGACCGATGGAATAAACCATTAAGACCATAGGTGGAGTAATAAGCAGAACACCTATGCGCAAGCTTTGAATATCTACCCCGAAAAGTTTAAAAAAAAGCATTCCGTACCAATAACGACCGGGGAGGTAGCCATTGGGATTGAAGTCTATGAGCGCCCTTTCCCCGTTAAGGGTTCTCAGGGTCCCATTGGCATACCCCCCTTCGTCCCAAATATTAAGTCCATATTTGGAGAAGGACCAGAAATAGGCCAACAATGCCAGATAGATCAGGGTAACTCGGCCCCAACGTTTGGCCGGGGTAGTGACTGGATCGCTGTCTGGGGCGTTATTCATGGATCATTCTTTGAAAAATGCCCGCATCTCCTGAGCGAGACTCTGATTTTCTTCAAGAATATTTTCAAAGTTCAGGCTGGTATCTGCCGGAATTTGTAACCTTTGTTTCACCTTGAAAATTCGTGCGAGCGATTGATCAATAGTAGTGCGAGGAATGACTCCGCTTTCAATATTCTGGTTCATGGCATCCTGAAGTGTGTTTACTTTTTCCAGGTCGTGACAAATAAGAAAAATATCAACTCCAGCACGGGTTCCCAGCTCAGGAATGGATTCCACCTTGTCCTTGATGGCCTGCATCTCCAGATCGTCGGACATGATCAGTCCTTCAAAGTGAAGAGTTTTTCTCAACACATCATTCATAATAGTTGGGGAAAAAGTGGCAGGGCGGTCTGCGTCCCAGGCCGGGTAGACCACATGCGCTGTCATGAGGACCTCCAGTCCCTGCTCGATGGCGCGGCTGAAAGGGATCAATTCAATTTGTTGCAGGGATTCCTGAGCTCGTTCAACCCGGGGCAGAGTGAGGTGAGAATCTTGAGATGTATCGCCATGTCCGGGAAAATGCTTGCCGACTGGAATGACCCCGGCATCATAAAATCCGCGAATCAGCTCAGCTCCCAAACGTGCCACCTTCTCTGCATCTCTATCCAGAGCCCTGTGCCCAATGATGGGGTTTGCAGGATTGGAGTGGACATCAAGAACCGGCGCGTAGTCCATATTTACCCCGACCGCCCGCAACTCTTTTCCCATACCAAGTCCGAACCGGTAAGCCAGTTCATTCGAGTCAGCCTGACCGAGGCAAGACATGGGGGGGAACTGGGTGAAAGGTGCTCCCAGTCGCGCGACCCTTCCGCCTTCTTGATCAACCGAAATGAAAAGCGGAGGAATTTCCGGGTTGTCAGCCGTCAACGACTGGAGGTCGTTGATCAATTGCCTTAACTGATCGGGATTCTTGAAATTACGCTCGAACAGAATCAAGCCACCAATACCCTGCTGAACAATCAGTTCTTCCGTGCGGGTATTGAGAGTGGTTCCCTCAAACCCTGATACAATCATTTGGCCGGTTTGTTGTTTCAGCGAAAGCAAATGGAATAGGACTCAGGGTAGCGTTGATGAACAGGGTTTGCCATTACTGCAAGCGGGCATCGTTGCCCGGTTCGGCACCCGTATGTTACCATAACTTAATAACTTCAATCCAACGGGGAGCAGAATTTTAAACGCTTCCTTTAAAACGCTTAATTAGAGACCTCAATATATATGTTACGCAGAGTGGTGATCACCGGCCTCGGTGCAGTCAGCCCGAATGGCATCGGTTTAAAAAACTTTTGGGAAAATACGTGTAAAGGCATCAGTGGCATAGACCGGATAGCCAGTTTCGATGCCTCTGCCTTGGCATGTCAGATTGCCGGAGAAGTGAGCCAGTTCGATCCATCTCTTTATTATTCCGCGTCAGATTTGAAAAAATTACCAAGGTCGGTTCCTCTGGCAGTCGCGGCGACCCAGGAAGCTCTGGCGAATGCAGGGATTGATCTCTCTGCTTTTTCTGAGGAAGATTTTGAAGGGCTGGGGGTTCTGGTCGGGAGCGGCGGGTCGGGATTCGACTTTTCCGAAAAACAGTTTGAAATTTATTTCTCCAATCAGAAAAACAAGATCAGCCCCTACGCCATCTCCAATTCTCTGGTGGGGATGTTGTCGAGCGAAATTTCCATGCACTTCGGGTTCCAGGGTCGGAGTCATGTGATCTCCAATGGATGCACCAGTTCCTCCGATGCTTTGGGTTACGCGTTCAATACAATCCGATTCGGCCAGGAAGACTGGTTCGTCTCCGGCGGAGTGGAATCCTGTGTCACTCCGGCAATGATGCATGGATTCGAAAGAATGAAGGTCAATCCCATGAACTATAACGAATCCCCCACACGCGGCTCGCGTCCCTTCAACAAAGATCGCGAAGGCTTCGTGCTGGCCGAAGGTGCCTGGACAGTTATTCTGGAAGAAATGGAACACGCCAAAGCGCGAGGAGCAGAGATCATCGCAGAAGTTGTTGGCTACGGCACGACCTGTGATGCCTATCACCGAGTTGCCATCATGCCCGATGGCAAACAATCTTCACGAGCCTTGAGCCTTGCTTTGAAGGATGCCAGATTGAATAAAGATGAGGTGGACTATATTAATTTCCACGGCACCTCGACCCTGCTCAATGATAAAGTCGAAACGCTGGCGGTCAAACGAACCTTTAACAGCCATGCCATGAACATCCCGGTCAGCTCCACCAAGTCCATGGTCGGGCACCCGCAAGGGGCTTCGGGGGCACTGGGGGTGACCGTATCGGCCCTGTCTCTGAAAAACGGATTCATGACTCCCACCATTAATATGGAAAACCCGGACCCGGAATGCGATATGGATTATGTTCCCAATGTGGGAAGAGAAGGCAAACTGAATATCGCCATCAGCAATTGCATTTCATTCGGATCAAAAAATTCCGCCATCATCCTGAAGAAGTTTGCATAGAGCTATGAAATTATTCCAACTCTCATCAATGTCACTTGCGCTCGCTTTGCTGCTGGTGCTTCCCAGTTGCGCCGAGAAACTGGTGGATGTGAATGTCACCATCGTTGACCAAAAAACCGCATTGGAAAACCAGATACTCGGCAGTTACGAAGAACTGGGCAACGAAGTCCTGCTTCTTGCGTCGGTCCGGTCAGTAGATGAAGAAGGGAAACTCAAACCTGCCACGGAAATTCCGAAAGGCAAGTTGGCTGCATTGAGAGCCATGCAGCGTCAGGAGTTCAATCGCGACGATATTCAGGATTTTAAAAAATCCCAGGTGGCAGGAGAAGGCAATGACGGGTTGCTGAAATTTTTTGCAACGGAACGGACAAAAACCGATGCAAAGTTCAAAGAGTTCGCCACAGCCATCATTGCAGAAGAAAATGAAGATAGAATGGTGATATTAAAAAGAATCGTAGCGACCAACGAAAACTTCACAGACAAAGACCTCCCCAAGGTCCAGAAAATTTCCGCCAGCCTGAACCGCGACAACGCCAAACCCGGCGAAAAATTCAAACTCGAAGACGGCAACTGGTCCACCCGGTGAACCCCCGGTGGCTCACCGGTAAGGCATTTTGTTGCCTTCCAGTTGTTTTACGATGTCGGATTCGAACTGGTTTTCTACGCGGACAAATTCTTCGAACTCTCTCGGGCTTTTGAATTCAAAAACTTTGGGTTCTTTTTGTCCACAGATTTCTTCATCCTGCTCAACCGTTAACATATTATTTTCTACGGACCGTATCACGAACTTTTTCCGCGTTTTGAATTTAGCGAAAATTTCCTGATAAACGGGCTCCAGATTAAGTGCCATGAAACGTCTCCTGCAATAAGTTCATTGTAATCATTGAATGGTAGAATTTTAACTTTCCCCAAAAGTAAAATCAAACAAATTGCACCCACTCGGCGTGGGGTCAGGGAGCAATATGATTTTTCTGCTAACAGTTTAGAAATTTTATGCTAGTCTATGCTCAGTAATGCGGTGAGTGATTCCTTCCACCGTTCTGCCAGGTCTCACCTGCCGTCTATCCCAGTCCGTTTTATTTATTTTCTCTTATCATGACAAATCGAATATCCCTCAATCGTTTAGCCGAAACACTCATTCAAGAATCGAGCACCCCATTCAGCACGGAAGAATTTGCCAAAAGTCTTGAGGGACGGTGGCAAAAAGAAGTTTCTGATTCTTCCATGAAGCGGCTGAAGAAAGTATTGCTCAACCATTCTTCGCTGATCGGTATCCATGATAGCAATTTTATTCCCTTTCGCGCTGTGGTTGAAAAGATCGGTCATGTATCTTTATCAATGCAGTTGGGGAAATGGGAATTGAAGGAGGGGGTTCTGATCCCGGGGCACCGTTTGATTCCTTTCATGCCGACGAATCTTAAAGAGAGTGAGTTGACGTTTCAGGACCCGGATGGGAATGAAATCCCCAAGTTGAAAAAATCCTATTTTATTCAGGACATCATTCCTTTTTATCAGTACTGCGGCGGTGCGCACTTTCCCGAAGAGATCAAGATCAATGAATGGATTCCCGGAAAAAGCCGCATGACGGTCACGGTCTGGGACATGAAAACTTTATATAAGCATTTCTCTTTCCGACCTGGGGATGCTGTTTTGGTGGAACTGGTTGACTATGACAAGGGCATTTATCGGGTGCGCCCCTATTCCTCGCGACAATATCGGTTGGATCGGTTGCGCATGCGGGCGCTTTATATCGCATTGGCGACTCAGATGGACCCGCTTTGCCAGGATGAAAAATTCTGTTCTACCGGACTGGAAAAGCAGTTATTACGTATTCTCTTTTCTGTGGACTCGAAAGTGTTTCGTGAAGTGGAGGTTTTTTCTGTCACGGACTTTCTGGAGTCTCTTCAGGAGTGGACCATTGTTGGGTGTGAGGCTGGCGGCGTGCAGATGGTTCCTGTCTGGCAAGAGGAGCCGGGACGTCTCATTCGTTCTGATGCCAACCGGACTGTCAAGGGTGAGTTGGGATCGCTGAACAAGATATTTCAGGATTTACAACTGGCCTTCGACGCGTTGGAGTTCAAGTCCATGCTTTATACGGTCATGGCTTCGGACAAATACAAACTGGAGGCTGTTTTTTACCTGCTGTTCGGAGGACAGGGCGATTTGTTCAAGGATAAGAAACAGCATGAAGTGTTTTATGGCTATCTGCGCGAACTTTTGTTTAAGATTTGTGAGGATCTAAAAATCCGCGAGTCGCATTTGATCGCGAACTTGCGCGAACAATGTGTGGATCTTAAATTGAGTCTGGTCGGGGTATTGCGGTTTTTGGAAGATCAGGGAGTAGGACTCGAAGACCTACCGGCTGACTTATTGAATCAGATTATCGAGTTGGATCATTTTTGTACGGATGCGTTGCACCAGTTTGCTGAGCGGGAACGGCCACCGGAACTGAAATTTGTTCGTGAAGTACGAATTGCTTTGAAAGTGGTGTTGCCACAACTTGCGATTGTAGAAGAAGAAGTTTATTCCCGCCTGGCGATTTATTAACCACTGGGCGTGGGGCCGACTGCATTAGCTTTCATTGGCGAGCAACTGTTTTTCTCGGCGGGATGTCTTTGCTATCTGCCTCCCTCGCTAGAGGGCCGTTGAGGGAATGACCCGAAACATTTTCGACCTGCATTGTTACAGTATCCCCGGCTTTTATTGTCTCTTCCCCACCTTGAATGTTTGCGCCCCAGTATTGTGGATTTCTCCCCTTGAAGGCATAGCCCGGTTTGGATGATCGGCCTTCTATCAATACCTCAACATTTTTACGGATAAAAGCTTTTCCCTGCTCGGCGGTCAACCGGCTTTGCAGAGCAATGGTTTCCTGCAGTCTATGCTTTTTGGTTTCCAGGGGAACCGAATCGGGTAATTCATTCGCCGGGGTTCCGGGTCTGGGGCTGTAGGCAAACATGAAGCTACTGCTATAGCCGACTTCTTGCATAATTTTCAGTGTGTCGTCAAAGGCGGCATCCGATTCACCGGGAAACCCGACAATGATGTCGGTGGAGAGGGATATGTCTGGCACTTCTGATTTCAGCTCAAACAGCAAATCTCGATACTCTTCAATTGTATGGTCGCGGCGCATGGCCTGGAGCATTTCGTTGTTGCCGCTTTGAACAGGGAGATGCAGATGATTCACTAGAATGTCAATATCCCGGTAAGCGCGAATGGTTTCGCGGGTGAAGTCATTAGGATGGCTGGTGGTGAACCGCAATCTTTCTACTCCGGGAATTTTAGCGACGCCGTATAAAAGCTCATGAAACGGTATGGGATTTTTCAGCCCCCGCTTGCCGTAGGAATTTACGTTTTGCCCGAGTAAAATAATTTCTTTCGCACCGTGATCCACCAGATGACGGATTTCTCCATAGAGCTCCTCCGGCTCCCGCGACTTTTCTCTTCCCCGGGTGAACGGCACCACGCAAAAGGTGCAAAACTTATCGCAACCTTTAATGATGTTTACAAACGCGCTGGGTCCGGGAGATTTGGGCAGGGCCAGTTCGGGAATGGTGTAGGCTTTTTCCTTATCAAAACCAGTCCAGACGAAAGATTTGCCGGTGTCTCGCACCCGGTCGACGGCCTCTGCGATTCCATCCACCTGATCCGGTCCCATTACAAAATCCAGATAGGGCATGCGTTGCAGCAGTTTTTCTCCATCCTGTTGGCCCAGACACCCGGTCAAGCCTAGAATCAGATCGGGGTTCGCCATTTTTAAAGGTTTTAAGCCGCCGAACAGGGAGAACGTTTTTTGTTCTGCCTTTTCCCGAATAGAGCAGGTATTGACCAGAATCAGGTCTGCATCCTCTTTTTCCTGGGTGCGTCGGTAGCCGGAGTGGAACAGGATGAGTTCCATTCTGTCCGTATCAGCGACATTCATCTGGCAGCCGAAAGTATCTAAATAGACTTGTTTCATAAGGGAGAATGTAAGGGAATCGCCGGATCTTTGCAACCAGCATTTGGGGGCAATGAAGACCTGGTGTGTCGCCAGGCCTATTAATTTAAACAAATTTATATAAATTAATATTGAATAACGGTTATTCAGGGAATTTTATTGACAACTTGGTACTTTTGAAAGTAACATCTATGTATTCCACAAGAAAGTAATTAAATAAGCAGGACCCAATTGTGTCAGAACCATCTTTAGGGAGGGGATTTACTGTGGCCAACACCAACAGCGTCCGGGAAATTCGGGAAGCTAAAATGATGAGCAAGGCCGAGTTGGCTCGAAAAGCAAGCGTGACCGTTCAGACGATTGATCGTATTGAAAAGGGGAACGACTGTCGACTCGATACAAAGCGGAAGATTATTTTAGCTCTTGGGTACAAGCTCGCAGACCGGACAAGAATTTTTGATTCTGCAAATGACAGCTCGGCTTCTGTGTCGGAAAAGGGAAAGTCTAAAAAATCCTGAACTTTATTTAAGGATTGTTTTTTTTAGGTCAGGGCAGATTCATGCATGTTGAGAAAACAGATGCTTGGATCAATACCCCCTCCAAACGCTTATCGGAACATGCGCGAGGGACTTGATTGCCGCACAGAAAAAAGTTTACAGATGATCTGAATGATTTTTTATGGGAAGTGATAAAAAATCATCCACCTGACTGGCGGGGGCCTTGAATAGTGATTTATAAAGACCTTATTTTAATAGAGGTTATGGGTAATAAATCTGTTTGGTACAGGGTTTGCTGTAATTAAAGATATATCAGTCCCTTTGGGGGCGAATATTACGGAAAATTTTTTTGGGATTTTATGTTTCTATCAAAAAAAAGTCCATTAGTTGCCATCGACATCGGATCTTCTTCCATCAAGCTGGTTCAGTTGAATGAGTTAAAAAATGGGCAGTATGAACTGACTCGTTTCGGAATGATGCCGTTGGATGAAGAGTGCATTGTAGAAGGGGCAATTAAAAAGCCCGATCTGGTGGCAGATGCGCTGAAAAATTTAATCAAAGCTGAAAAAATTCAAAGTCGTTATGCCGTTTCTGCCGTTGCAGGAGAAGCAGTTTTCATCAAGAAAATAAAAGTTCCAGTAATGTCGGAAGAGGAGCTTTCTGCAAAGATCACCCAGGAAGCAGAGCAGTACATTCCTTTTGATATTGATGATGTTGCTCTCGACTTCCAAATACTGGGCTCCGTAAATGTTGATGAGAAAGAGAAATCTGAGGGTTCGGAAGAATCCGAACCTGCTGATGATTCTCCGCAAGACAATGACGAGCAAAAAGAGGATTCGAATGAGGAGGGGGAAATGATGGAAGCCCTTCTGGTTGCGGTTCAAAAAGAGATTATAGATGAGAGGACGGACCTCCTTTTGGAGGCGGGTTTGAAACCAGCCATCATTGATTTGGATGTTTTTGCATTGATGAATGCGGCGCAGTTGACCACTGACTTGTCATCAATGGGAACTATTGCGCTGATTGACTTGGGGGACTCTTTTACTCATATCAATATTATTCAAAATGGGGCAATGGGTTATACCCGGGATATTCCTGTTGGAGGAGGGTATTTGACCAATATGCTCATGTCAAAATTTCAGATCCCTTTTAAACAAACTCTAGATGTAAAGAGGGGAAAGTTTTCTTCAGATATCAAAGAAGAGGAAGTTATCGAAATTATTTCCCGAGCCTATAAAAAAGTTTTAGAAGAGATTCAGAAATCATTTGAATACTTCAGCACAATTTCAGATCACAAGATTGAGCGGGTTTTGCTATGCGGGGGCGGGAGCATGATACGGGGATTGGATGAATATTTTTCAGACGATTTAAAGATACCTGTAGAGACTCTGGACCCAATGCAGGGAGTAAAAATAAATCCTAAAAACTTTGACCAATCATTAATCGATGAAATGAGTGGGCTATCCACAGTTGCATTGGGTCTGGCTACCAGGAGGTTTGATTACAAATGATTCGAATCAACCTCCATGACTATCGATATGAGTTGAGAAAGATTGAGATCCAGAAGCGGGTGGTCAAATGCTCCGGGATCATCATTGCCGCTATCTTTTTTGTCATAGCTGTTTGGCTGGTCGAGCAGGCTCGTCTGGATTCGATAAGAAGCGAGACACGCAAACTTGAATCCCAGGTCGCGAGTTTGAAAAACCAGGTCAAAAAGGTCAACGACATGCAGGCCAGGCAGAATCGTATGAAGAATATTATAACCGGGATCGAAAGTTTAAGAGAAAAACAGCTGCCCGCGAACACCATTGTCAGCGATTTAAATATGGCAGTTCCGGAGGGCCTTTGGCTGACCTCAATCATACAGAAAGACCAGGCCGGCCTTCGATCAAAGAATATTCCCGTCATCATGTTTGGTGACCCTGCTGACAAGAAAAAGAAAAAGAGGAAAAAGAAAAAGAAAGCTGCAGCGCCTCCAAAAGAGTTTGTGGAAGTTTCAGGCTACGCACTGACTGAAAAGGGAGTGGTGGAGTATATGGGAAAACTGCAGGAACTTTCCTATTATGAAACGACGTTCCTTTATAAGTCGGCCCGGAAAATTATTGGCGGCCAGGAGGTCTATAAATTTATTATTTATTGTTATATGCCGGAAAAGAAGAAATCGGCTTAATCAAATACTATGGAAAAACTGTTCGACAATTTACCCTACGATGAACTGGAGGAGATTCAGTTTACCCATTTGCTTGCTGGAGCATTAGGTATCGGCTTGGTAATTTTCCTGGGCTATTTTTTTACATTGCACAGTGCTTCCAATGAGGAATTTGAAAGCCTCACAAAGCAGAAGGAGGGAGCGGAAAGAACCCTTAAGCGATATAAAGCTACGGTTGCTAAAGAAGGCCTGGTGGCAAAAAATTTGGCCCTGATGAAGGGTCAGTTTGATTCGTTTAAAAACCAAATGCCAAGTCAGGATGAGATTCCGGGTTTGGTACAAAAAATAACGGCGTTTGGCAAGAATAGAAATATCAAGATGGTTGCACTCACTTTGCAGGAAGGTGAGGTTGGAGATTTTTATAAAGAGATTCCCTTGAAGGTCCAGATAGATGGGGAATTATGGGTCACGCTCGACTTCATTGAATATATGCAAAATCTTTTGCGTCTCGTGAGTTTTGAAAACTTGAAATTACAGGGGAAGAGTGTCAAGAACTCTAGAGGGGGAACGGCAGTGGGTTCCCTGAGCACGACCTTAACGGCAAAGACTTATTCATTTTTGGAAGGTTCTGAAAATCTAACACCGAAGAAAGAGGCGAAGCCAAAGGGACACTGAGGTCTTTCTGAGGATGATATTTAAAGATGAGAAATAGGTTTTGTATGAAAATTTTATTTACCCTATGGATAGTTTTGGCAGGGGTCCAGCCTGTTTTTGCTTCCGCGATGACTCCTTCTGTTCAGGAAGACCTGCGTTCTCGAAATTATAAGCTCAATACCTTGTTTAGATACAGTGGGCTTAGAGATACTTTAAGCAATATCGAATCTATTGTTCAAATTTCGAGCAATATTAATGAGGATGCTTTGGCACCAGGGCAGGGTGAATTTGCCCGAAGAATAATGCATCAAGCTTATTCCTCTGGCAAATTTTACTATGAGTTGAGGCAACCGTTTAATAAAGATTACAAACCACAATATGTTCGCTCGGCGGTTCAATGGTATCGAAGCGCATTGGGAAAAAAAATATTAAAGCTTGAGAGTAAGGCGAATGATCCAGATAGTCGGTTAGCGATAGAAGTATTTGTGAAAAAATTATTGAGCTCTCCTCCAGATGAGAAGCGAATCAGGCTGGTAGAGAGTATTGAGCGCTCCTCTCATGTGGCGGAGGCGGGAAAAAAACTTTTTTTGGGATACGTCAAATTGATGCAGCCCTTCAATAAAAATTTTGAAGGGAAGACGCTGAGTAGAGAGCTGAGAAAATTTGAGAAAAATATTACTGAACCCATGCGAGAAGTTATTTTGCGCAGTCTGCTTTTTAGTTATAGAAATCTTAAAGACAAAGATATTGAGGAGTATGCCCAGTTTTTAAATTCCGAGTCCGGTCAGTGGTTCAACCAGACGGTGTTAAAAGGTTTTAAGAAAGGGATTAAGAAAGCTTTATATAAAGCGAGTCTGATTCAGGTCGAATTGTTAAATGAAATTGACTCCGGCGGACCAGAGTATCCTTTGTTGAAAGGCATGGTTCCACCTGGGCAACGCTATATGTTGATTGGAAAGCGAGATCCTTTCCGACCTCTGGTGAATAATAAGGGGCTGATTGAACTCGCTGAAGACATGCGGAGTATGTCTGATGCCCGATTGTTTGGCGGCGAGTTAAAAGATATTCCGCCAGTTGCCTTGCCAGTTTTTGTGGAAATTGAAGATCGGTATCCAAAGCTTTATAAGAAATTGAAATATTTTGAGTTCTTATTCAATGATCAGGAAAAATTAGAAGATCTGGAAGATGATGAATATGCTCAGGCTTTAGAGGATTATCGCTATGCGCTGGAGAGGTCTTCTGAAATCCAAATGGATGAGTCGCCACTGCAGGTTGATTATAACTCTCTTCGAATGACGGGAATTATCAAGAAAAAAATGGAAGCGGTGGCTATGTTTGAGATCGAAACTACCGGATATGCGGTGAAAAAAGGCGATAGGATTGGTCCTTTCTTCGGGTATGTGGAAGAAATAGAGAGGGATCAGGTAATCGTGATTGAAGAGTTCAGGGATTACCTGGGTAATATCCTGAAGAACCAAAAAATTATCCAATTTTCAGAGAGCACACCTAGCGAGGGTAATACGAACTCATGAGAAAACAAATGTTCAAAAAATCCCATTACTCAATGATAACTTTTCTTTTGTTATTTCTTACTGCCTGGCCTGCACATTCCGCGGTCCTTCTGGGAGACTATCACCAGGAGCCTTTGCCGGATATAGCTCGTGAGAGAAAAAATACAGTTCCATTAATGTTATTGGCTCAAAACCAGAGCGAGGACTCAAGCAATATGTCCTTAGGAGAAATTGTCTCCCTCAATACAATAGAAGATGGACAAGGCTCTATTGTTTCTATCGAATCTAATCGACCTGTTCAATACACTGCTTTTAAACTTCTGAATCCGCTCAGGCTGGTTTTGGATTTTCCGAAAATGAATCAAGGTAATCTGACAAGCCGCGTTCAGGTTGATAAAGGAATTGTGAATTTCATTCGCCCTATCCACTTTAAAGAAGCGGGTGTATTGCGCCTGGAAATCGTTCTCAATCAATCAGCAGATTATGAGATTAAAAAACCGGGGAAAAATATACTCACTATTCATCTACAATCTTCAGAGAAGGAAGTGAAGCAGGAAGTGGCTCAGCCACAGCCTGTGAAGGAGGTTGCTAAGGAAACTGATGTGTCAGCCACCATAGATAAAGAAAAGATGGATGAGTATGATGTCGCTAAAGATTCTTGTTATCCTATGTTATATGGAAAGAAAGAAGCGGTTTCCCTGGATTTTCAAAATGCTGATGTCCGCAACCTGTTTAGAATATTTGCGGAGATCAGTGGATTCAATGTCATTCTCTCCCCTGAAGTAGGGGGTTCCGTAAATATCAGAATGATGGATGTGGCCTGGAATGAGGCCATGGAAATTATTCTCACTAACAGTAGTCTGGGACGGGAATGTTTCGGGACCAATATTGTCCGCATTGTTAGCAAAGCAGTTCTTCAGGCTGAGGACAGTGCTAGAGTTTCTGAAAAAGCCCGCGCTGTGAGCGACAGAATCAATGAGCGCAATGCACAAGACCTGGTCACTGAAGTGGTTCGTATTGACAATGCAGATATTACCGAACTTTCAACGAGCCTTACTGCCTTAAAGAGTGCCCGCCCAGAGGCTCAAATCACTGTGGACACTCGTACTAATACATTAATTTTGAATGATCTACGTGAGCATGTGGATGACATGCTTGCGACCGTGAGGGTTTTGGATGTTCCCACACCCCAGGTTTTGATTGAAGCAAAGCTTGTTGATATCACAAAAAATTTCAGCCAGCAATTGGGAGTACAATGGGGTTTTACGGGTGATGCTATTATCAGCAATCCCAGTTCTGCATTAATTTCATCAACGACCAACTCGACTTCCAATTTCCTGGTGGATTTAGCGGACTCCACAAAATCCAGCGCTGGAAGTAATGCCGGAATCGGTCTTTTGATGGCAGATTTGATCCCAGGGATGCGTTTGGACATCCAACTGGAAGCTTTGGAGACGGAAAATAAAGCAAGAGTGCTCGCTTCCCCCAGAGTCATAGTCGCAGATAATAAGGAAGCCAGGATTGAAAGCGGAGAAACTATACCTTATCAGGTTAATTCAGCCGAGGGTAACTCCATCCAGTTTATCGATGCAGAACTCAGTCTCAGGGTCACTCCTCATGTAACCTCTGATGAGAATATTTATTTGACCATCGATACCACTAATAATAAAGACAGTGGAACAAGAATTCAATCGGTCCCAGTCATAACGACCAGTGAAACGCATACGGAAGTTTTAGTGGGGAATGGAGACACCACTGTTCTAGGTGGTATCTATAAAAGCAGCAAAAGTGAGAACACAGAGGCGGTCCCATTTTTCTCTAAAATACCCCTATTGGGACTTTTATTTAAAAGTTATAATGATGCCGATTTGATCTCTGAGCTCATGGTATTTATCACTCCCACCATAATTAGTACAAAATGAACTGGTGCTGAGAACTGTTTGAATAAAGCTGGCGTATTTCACGCACGTAGAAACCTCTTACTTAAAGACATAATAATGCTATGCAACGCTTAAGCATTGACTTGGGTGACAGAAGTTATGACATACTTATAGGTTCAGGCCTTAGAGCGCGGGCCGGAGAGTTCCTTAAGGACGTCTTAAACCCCAGTCGGATTGTGATAATCACTCATCCCTCGATCAACGATCTATACGGGAAAGAGGTGGCAGAGGGGTTTATTGCTCAAGGGTGGACCACCGATATTTTTGAAGTCCCTGAAGGTGAATCTTCGAAGAACCTGGGGCAGGCTGAAAAAATATACGACCACCTGTTGGAATTGAATTGCGACAGGAAATCTGTTCTGGTTGCTTTAGGTGGCGGAGTGATTGGTGACTTGGTAGGCTTTATCGCAGCAACTTACCAGAGAGGAATTCCATTCATACAAGTGCCAACAACTTTGCTTTCTCAAGTCGACAGTAGTGTCGGAGGGAAAACTGCGGTCAATCATCCCAAGGGAAAAAATATGATTGGGGCCTTTTACCAGCCACGCCTGGTAGTGGCAGATTTGGAAACTCTAAAAACTCTTCCTCAAAAAGAATATCGTGCGGGACTGGCGGAGATTGTGAAGTATGGCGTCATCTCTGATGCAGGCCTTTTCGATTATTTAGAAGCCCACTATAGGAAAATTCTCAATCTCGACTATGAATGCCTTTCTCATATCATTGAGACATCCTGTTCCATAAAAGCAAGGGTGGTTGAAAAGGATGAAAGGGAAAGTCATTACCGCATGATTCTCAACTTTGGCCATACCATTGGTCACGCTATTGAATCGTTGACGAAATATTCCCGGTTTATTCATGGAGAGGCTGTCTCAATTGGCATGGTGTGTGCCGCACTTTTGTCTCATTCATTAGGGAAATGTTCGGATGAGACACCCAGGCGTCTGAAGGCCCTGTTGAAAAACCTGGGACTTCCAGTAGATATGCCTGAATTGGATTCCTCAGCTGTGATTGAATCTTTGTATCACGACAAAAAAACCATGGACCGAAAAATCAAGTTTATTCTGGTCACTGAAATCGGCTCTATAGAAATCGCAGACCAAATAATGGAAACGGAAATCTTAAAAGTACTTTGAATCGGTTTTCGGGGTTAACGTATGTTATCCAGACAAACAATTTTAAAATCAATAGTCCTTTTTTTTGCATTGATATGGGTTGCAGATGCCGATGCTGCTATTTACAAGTGGATAGACGAAAACGGAAAAACCCATTTTACCGATGATCCTACCAGGGTTCCTGAAGCATTTCGAAAGAAACCTTTTTTAAAAGGTTTCTCAAAAAACAAAACCTCAGAGTCTAAAGATAAGAAACCTGCAGTTGATGAGGGTGATATTCCAGGTAAAAAAGATGATATTGAAAATGAAAAAAAGGCAGACGATGAAAAGGAAGGTTTGACAGAGGCTCAACGTTCTGTTGCGAGGGCCATAGCGGCTGCTTTTGAAGGATCTATTCCTCGATACGAAAAATATTATACAACTCCTCCCAGCCGGCAAAAATTTGGCGTTCTAAAGGCAGAAATTGCCAGCAATATCCCCTCCAGGAAGTCTCTACTTGAGCAAGTCAGCCTGCACGACCTTCCTTTGTTCCAAAGTATTTCAGAGTTTTTAAAAGCAAGCATTGCCGAAGATGAAGAAACAAGAAAACTGGTGCGTCCTTCCAAGTACACTGTTCGGAAAAGAACCGCGCTGATATTAAAGCGATTGAAAGCGGATGCTGAACAGAAAAAACAGTTTTTGGAAAATATAAAAGCTGTCCTCGAGAAAAAAGAATAATTCCTGGTTTTATAAAGTGTGAAAAAGTATAAAAATACTATGTCTTTTTAGTTTCGGAAGGATATGGATTCACTTTGGAAATCAGTCCCTTTTCACTCAGCCTCCTTGCCAATCCCGGCCTACGGGATTAAATTGATAATGGCAGGCGATGTAGATAGTCCTGCTCTTTTTAATTTTTCTGCAACTCCTGGGAGGATCCGACCATGGCGATCAAAACCTATAAAAACTTTATAGATGGGAAATGGGTAGCTTCTTCCAGCGGTGAGACCTTCGACAACATCAACCCCGCCAACCACAAAGAAATTCTCGGACGTTTTCAGAAGTCCAATGCGAATGATCTGAACAAGGCAGTGAAATCAGCGGTTAAGGCTCAGGGCGAGTGGAGAAACCTCCCCGCACCCAAGCGAGGTGAAATTCTTTTCCGAGTCGGAGAGTTACTGGTCAAACATAAAGAATCGCTGGCAAAGGATATGACTCGTGAAATGGGGAAAGTTCTCAACGAAACCCGTGGCGATGTTCAGGAGGCGATTGACCTGACCTATTATACAGCGGGGGAGGGCAGACGACTGCTGGGTGAAACGGTTCCCTCTGAATTGAATAGCAAGTTTTGCATGACTGTTCGAATGCCGGTAGGAGTGGTGGCGGCGATCACTCCCTGGAATTTTCCCATTGCCATTCCATCCTGGAAACTGATTCCTGCCTTGGTTTGTGGTAATACCGTAGTGTTCAAGCCAGCTAGTGATACCCCTCTTTCGGCGTATCGTTTTGTGAAGCTCTTCGAAGAGGCGGGCTTGCCACCGGGAGTGTTAAATTTTGTCACCGGCTCTGGAACAGAAATCGGCGAACCTCTCATAGAGCATCACAATATCAATCTGGTTTCTTTCACGGGTTCGACAGATACGGGAGCGGTGGTGGCACATAAATGTGCATGGAACATGAAACAATATTCTCTGGAGATGGGTGGGAAAAATGCCATCATCGTGATGGACGATGCCGATCTTGATCTTGCTGTAGAAGGTGTGATTTGGGGAGCTTTTGGAACGACCGGGCAGCGGTGCACGGCTTGTAGTCGTGTCATCGTGCATAAGAAAGTTCTGAAAAAATTTACCAGTCGCCTCCTCAAACGTACTAAAACCCTTCGTCTGGGAGACGGGCTCAAAAATACCACTGATGTTGGGCCATTGATCAACGAGGCACAACGCCAAAAGGTTTTGAGTTACTGCAAGCTGGGTGTGGAAGAAGGCGCTAAGCTGCTTCTTGGTGGCAATGTTTATAAAAAGGGACATTGTCGGGGTGGGTTCTTCTTTGAGCCAACGTTGTTTGCAGGGGTGTCTCCAAAGATGCGTATTGCGCAGGAAGAAATATTCGGCCCGGTGTTGAGCATACTGGAATGTAAGAGTCTGGAGAACGCAGTGGAAATCGTCAACGATTCCAGGTTTGGCTTGTCGTCGGCTATTTATACACGGGATGTGAACCGGGCTTTTAAAGCTATCGAAAAACTCGATACGGGTCTTACCTATATCAACTCTTCAACCATAGGGGCGGAAGTGCAACTCCCATTTGGAGGGACCAAGGGAACCGGTAACGGTCACCGCGAAGCCGGGACCACAGCACTGGAAATTTTTACTGAATGGAAATCGGTGTTTGTCGATTACAGTGGTGCTCTGCAAAAAGCCCAGATAGAGGATTGAAAAAACGAATTCCAAAATTTCAATAGATTCATGATTATTGATTAACAGTTTCTATGTTAGTATTCCTACCACCAGCCGCTACTCATTTTGTAGCCACTGCCTGCAGTATTGCTGTAGTTCTTTGTGCATTAAGCAGAAGTTTGATTGCCACGGAGAAAAGCCCTGAATCCAGAAATGTAACGACCCTTGTCCAAGCGTGAGTTGATAGACCTGTCGGAGGCCTCTCTCGCTTTCACGGAGAAAAGTTATCATCCAAATTCCAGAAGTACAGCCAAACAATAATACTGCGCAGTCCGAGTCTTCGCGCTTGAAATTTTCTATATTATCCAGCGGTAGTGGGGGAAACGCCCTTTATATTGAGGCGGATGGAAAGCGTATTTTGATTGATGCCGGACTGAGCGAAAAAAAACTTTCTCAACGCATGGCTCATATTGACCGATCGTTCAGTGGATTGGATGCGGTGTTTGCTACGCATGAGCATTCTGACCACATTCGCGGTATCGGTCCGCTTTTAAGGAAACATCAACTTCAGCTTTTCACGACTGAGGGAACTTATAGACGAGCCGGTCAATCTATGGGAACGCTTCCAGGCTTCAACACCATCCGTGCTGATGAGCCTGTTCGATTTGGTGAGTTGGTGGTGGAGCCTTACTCCACTCCTCATGATGCAGAAGAATCGGTGGCTTTTGTCATCCATTATAGGGGATTGCGCCTGGGCCTTGCCACAGATTTGGGGCAAGTGACGTCAGAGGTCAAAAATAAACTGCAGAAACTGGATGTCCTGCTCATCGAGGCTAATCACGATGTGAACATGTTGGACGCCGGACCATATCCCTGGGTTACCAAGAGAAGAATTAAAAGCGATGTCGGGCATCTCTCCAATGAAGCCTGTGGCGAATTATTATCATCGGTCACACATTCAGGATTGCGGCTGGTCGTGTTGATGCATATGAGCGAAACCAATAATCATCCAGAACTGGCTCGGATCACAGCTCGTCAGGCTTTGGGACAGGACACCCCCGAAATGATTATCGCCGAACAAAATCACCCCACCCCGTTAATGGCGTTATAGCCAGCGAGCCACCGGTGGCAGTGGGGCGGTGACGCTTCGCGACCGCCGAAAAGGTCAAGAAAATATTTCCCTCCTGATAAGGTAATTCATGAATGATATTCGAGATAAAGTAATAGGCAGTTTTTTTGGCATGGCAGTTGGTGATGCCATGGGTCGGCCTGCGAAGGGATTGAAGTCCGCTGCCGTCCGGCAGATTTTTGGAGCGATGGATGAATTCAAGGATGTGCGTCCGATCATGGGAAAGGGAATTAAAAATTACCGCATGCAAGGTCTGTATGGGGCTCCTACCCAATGCGCTCTGGCGGTGGGCGATGCCTTGCTTGAAAACAAAAAACAGTTTCTTCAAAAATCGGTCAAAAATTTTCAGGAACTTGCGAAATCCGGGCCAGAAGGTTATTTCGGAATTTACCGCAACCACTCGGCCTGCTTGTGGCGAGCAGTGGACTTGTTAGAAGGCCAGGAGGAACAGGTCTCAGTACAGAACTCGTCAACGTCCCTGTTTGTCAACCTGGCCGTTCCCTTGGCTTTGTTCCAGGGAAAATGGTCTAAAACTTTAGCCGGGCAATGTTTTGATGTTTGCCTGTTGATGAGTCAGAACCGGTTTGAAGTTGTGGGAACCGTATTAACCGGATTTTTAGTGACCCGGTTTTTAGCGCTGGATTCGGAAGAGAACTCTCTGGCACCCTTGGATATTTTACAGGAAGCGATAGAAATATGTTGTCAGACGGAAGTGGAATATCAGCAAAGATTTCCGTCATCGGTGGATGGCGGTCTTAAGGGTGCGGACGCTATGAGCGGTGCCTTGAAAGGTTTAGCTGGAAAATTTTACGAACCGGATGTCCTGCAATGGCTCTGCGAATATTCTAATTCTTTCACCAAATTGGAAATTCATCACCCTTCACAAGGGTTTGTGATGAACTTGCTCCCTCTGGCTTTATATTGCGTGCTACATCCATCCGAACCGAATTTTGCCTCTACACTCACGCATTCCCTGAGTCATGGGCGGGAAACGGAAATACTGGGTGCTTTGGTGGGAGCCTGGGCTGGAGCATTGTATGGATTCGATAATATCCCCGCTTCCTGGAAAAGCGGATTGGTCAACGCAAAAGAAATCCGATTGCGAGCAGAGGCTTTGTCGGTTCGGCGGGGTAAAAAAGAACAAAAAGATTTATTCAATATGGAAGCGGGACTCACTGCCAAGGAGTTTGAAGAAGGCAAACGTAGTTTGCCGAAAGGAACGAAAAAAGGGGTTCAGCTAAAATCATCAGACCTCTGGGATGAAGAAGAGGACGAGTCTATTATCCCTTCGAAAGAGGACAGAGCTCAATGGAGACAATTTCAGAAAGAAAAGACCAAATCAAAACGGGACCGCCGTAAAAATATTCCATCTCTGGATGATCTTTAGCTGTTTCTGGGTGATAAACTGACGGAAAAACAAACCCCTTCCCGCTCTTCCTTGCCGGTCGGTGACCCCTTAAATCATTGAAACTAAGTGTTTAATTTTTTTGCGTTTAGGGTTACAATAAAAGCATCCCATTAGCCATTGGATCGTTATCAAGGGCCTTTTGATTTTGGAAGGAGATACCGGTGAATATTTTAGTTTCATTTATTTTATGTTTGATGCTCCCCACAGTGGTGCTGGCAGACACGAAGCCAACTGAAAATCCAGCTGCTAAACCTACTACCATTGCGAAGGCGGAAATTGCTAAAGAGCCAGTTGTTAAGCCTGAGGTTGCTGTTGAAAAAAATGCTAAAAAAGCCCCAGTCAAGGTCGAGAAGAAAGAACCGGAAGGACTGGTTATTGGAAAAAATCTCAAAATAGGAATGTCTTTGGAAGAGGCGATTAAATTGCTTGGCACACCTCGCGCCATCAAGGTCAAGCGTGGAACGGAATCGACACTCGATAGTCTTTCTATTGACTATGCCAGCCATGGAATCGTCATACATTTCTTGAATGGCAAGGGTAAAATCGAAGCTTTGGAAGTCCGCCCTCAGTTTCAAGGCCGTTTTACGGAAGGTGTCAAAATGGGTGCAAAGGTTTCAACCATGATTGACAAGTATGGAGTGCCTCAATCGATGACTGAAAGCCTGGCCAAATATCCGGGAAAGGGAATGTATTTTGCCCTTAAAGAAAACATATTGATCGCGGCACATATCTTCGACAAAAACAGCAAGCTCCTGAGCCACCAACTCTACAAAAACCACCGCTAGGCGTGGGGTACCGGTAGCAATGAATCCCCGTTGGACGACCTGATCGCTCCAACGCCGAGTGGCCTCTTAGCAGGATTCGATATCTTTATTTTTACACTTATTTGGTTTTTTGGCTCAATGGGGGCTATTGCCAACTGCCACCGGCGGCTCGCCGGTGAGTGCGAATATGGCGTCTCGGGTAAGTTCGAATTGAGATCCGTGCTTTTCTGACTGCTGTACATTTTCCAGCAATAAAGAGTGAAGCAAAGGGTGTTGCGGTGTGTTGTTCTCCAGAAGGTTCCGGGCTTTATCTTCCAACCCATGTTCCAGATAGAAGGTAGACAATAAAAGCATCAATAAAGGCTGGTCTTCCTGATCTGCTGCCTCGAAGGATTCTTCATAAGTCTGCATGAGATCCTGATAGTCATCAGACTCCCTGAGGGCGATTTGTGAACGTACCAGGCAGGTTTTATCGCCTGTTTTTTGGAATCCTGTTTTCCAGGTTTTTAACGCTTGTTTTTGTTTGCCGGACTCCAGATAAGTGTCGCCCAATGACAAGTAGGCCGGCAGGCATTTTTCAGAAGTTCGAATGGCCTGTTTAAATTCAGAAATAGCGTTGTCCCGATTTCCTGCTTGCAGGTTTTTCTTGCCGGATTCAAAAAAGAATTGGGCCAGACTGGCTTGTTCTTTTTTCCATTCCTCATTGTTTTCTCGAAGAAGAGGCAAAACTCTTTTTTGCAGGGTACAAACTTTTTTCCAGTCTTCCTGTTTTATATAAATATCACGCAGGTGAATTAATGGGGTGATCGTTCCCGGATTCATCGCTTGCATTTTCTGGAGTAGCGCGATTTCTTCGCTTTGGCGGCCGGTTTTAGAATAGGTATCTGCCAGATCAAAAAGGGCATGGATATTTTGTGGCTCAAGGGTGAGAACTTTTTTATGCAAAAGTTCAGCCTGATCAGGTTTTCCTGTGGAAGATAAGACTCGACCCATCAGGTTGAGTGCCCCAACATGTTCGGGTGATGTGTCGAGGAGCTTTTCAATAATACTTTTTGCCTTATCAGTCTTACCGCAGATGAAAAGGTTTTCTCCTTTTTTGAACAGAGTTTCAATATTGCTGTTCTTTTTTGCGATACGATTATTTTTGAAATTAATTTTCCAGCGCGCTATCGCGCTTTTGAAATTAAAAGTCCAGAACATGAAAACCGTAACGATCACACCAATTAGAATAGAACCTAGCAGAAGAAGAACGGTTGGTAACTTCAGCGATTGGTTTTGGGTGATGTGAATCACCGTATCATGAGGATTCAGAAATGCCGTATATATGGAGAGTAGTGCAAAAATAAGGAAGACAATGATTTGCTTCAAGGACACGCTTAATTCTCCTCGAACGAGTTTTCGTCATTGATGCTAATGACCTTGCTGTTCTTTTCCATTTCGCTCAGACATTGGGTGCAGAATTCTGTGTAAGGGACCACTTCCAGTCGGGCTTCGGGAATAGCGCTTTCGCATTGTGCGCAGATGCCATATTCCCCTTCGGCTATTTTTTCGATGGCCATGTCAACTTGCTTGAGTTTTTTCCATTCCTGTTCGCCCAGTTCCCCTTCCAGCTGGCGGTTGTATGCGCGTGCGGCATCGTCGCTGATATCAGCAATTTGTCCGATCTCGCTTTCTTTCACGCTCTGGTTTGATTTTTCAACGTCCCCGAGTAATTCGGATCGTATGGATTCCAATTTGGAATGAAATTGAGCTAGTTTCTTTTTGTTCATTATGGTGTTGGTTTAAGGTGAAAGGGGGATATTTATTGGCCTACTGCCTTGATAACAGGAACATCGCCCCAGAGACGTTCGAGGTCGTATTGAAGGCGGGCTTCTTTATGAAAAACATGCACTATCAAATCTCCAAGATCTACCACTATCCAATTACCACCTGAATAACCTTCGATAGCCAGAGGCTTATTATGAGTCTGGTAACAATTGTCCAGGATTGCATCAACAATAGATTGAACGTGGACCTTGGAATTCCCACTGCAAATCATGAAAAAATCAGTCAGGTCTGAACGATTCCGTAAGTCCAGAATGAGAATGTCAAAAGCCTTTTTATCCGAGGCAGAATCTACAGCCAGCTGTTGCAGAGCGCTTAATTGTTCTATCATTTAATCCTTAATTGGAGGGGACTCAGCCCGGTATAATCGGTGGTGCATAATATAATGATCAACTGCAGGGGGCAACAAATTTTTGATTTCTTTTCCTGCCTGCACCTTTTGCCGGATTTCTCTGGATGAAATATTGGGAGTTGGAATTTGATATAAGCGTATGGTTTTTCCGGTGGTGGTATTCAAGGTCATGGGCAGTATTAAATCATCATTATCCCGTGGAGTTTTTTTGAGTCCTAGGGTTTGGCTCAACTTATCTGGAACCTCTAGCTTGATGCCTGGTCGTGTGCCCACCAGTATGTGGCAGAGTTTTATTATTTCGGTAAAACTTTTCCAAGTATCCATCAGCAAAAAGGCATCTGCTCCAAGAATCAAATAAAGCTCCCAACTAGGGTGTCTTTCCTTTAGTCGGGACAAGGTCTCAATGGTGTAGGAGACACCACCTTTCTCTACCTCAAATAACTCTATCGAAAACCTGGTTTTCTGTTCAAGAGCCAGTTCAAGCATGGCAATTCGATGGCGCGAAGAGGTGGGCTGATCACCAAGCTTATGCGGCGACTGGCTGACGGGAATGAATAAAACTTCTTTTAAATCAAATAGTTGCGCTGTTTTTGTCGCAAGATCCAGGTGCCCGTCATGGACAGGATCAAACGTTCCTCCCAATAAACCCACTCGTTTTAATTCGTTATTCATATACAGCAAATCGTTTCATAAACCTCTAAATATGGCAAGAGATAATGAAGTTTATGGGGACCATTTTTTCAAAAAACCTCATTAAATGACAAAACTTGGTAGTGAAACTGACAAATTTTGTCAGTTCTTGTGCGGGTTTCAAGGTTTAAAAAATCTATAAATAGATGAAAATTTTCTAACATATTAGAAATAAAGGAGTTATAATAAATAACCGCGGCAATTAAATAGAAGGCATGAGGATTGCTTTATATTGAGCAATTGGAGAAATAGTTTATTGAAAGCTTGTTTTGTCAACCATAACGGAGGAATGGGAAATGTTATCCAGGTTTAGAAAGGTTCAAGGAGAAAAGGGTTTTACTCTTATTGAATTGTTGATCGTTATCGCTATTATCGGTATTTTGGCTGCCATTGCGATTCCTCAATTCAGTGCTTATAAGAACAGAGCTTATCAATCTGACGCAAAATCGCATCTGCATAACATATTTCTGGCTTGTAAGGCTTACTGGGCAGATAAGGGACCGACGGCTGCTTGTGATTCTGCCGCTGTTGATGACGCGACTTATGGATATACCACATCAGCAAAAATTACTATTACCGCTGGTACTAAGACTGAAGCTGGTTTTGCAGCAACAACGAAGCATACTGATGATGCCTCGTCTACGGTTTACTCCATAGATAGCAATGGTGCTATCACTCCGTAGTTTTTTTGTGACAAATATTCCCCACTCCCCGTCTGCTGGACGGAGGGTGGGGATTTTTTCTTTGGAGGTCATCTGGATAACTCCCCATTCAAAGACTGGGATAATACTTTTTAACTATTGTTTGATGGGATCCTTGTTCCAGATTTTTTCGAGACGATATTCAGATCGAAGTTTCTATTTCTTTCTATGGGATTGATATTGAAAATAAAAAAATACCTCAAAGGCTGAAGGACTATGGGTCCACAGGTTCCTACACCATATTTTCTTTTCGCAATGCCTGCTTGGATTTGCCGGCTGAATAAAAGTCTGGTTGCTGTTTTAGTGCTGGTGTTTCTCTTTTTTGCTTTGTTTTTCCCGATTTTATTTGAAGGTAAAACCTTCTTCTTCAGGGATATGTTGCACTTCGGCTATCCCTTCAAGCATTTCATCTGGAAAAGCCTGCAGGAAGGGGCTCTGCCATTCTGGAACTCGCAAATTTCAGGAGGCGTTCCTTTCTTCTCTTTATACCACCCCGGAGTTTTTTACCCGCCAAACCTTATTTTCCTGATAAATAATTTTGGTGATGCCTTCAATTATTTTTATTTGTTTCACCATTTCGTCCTGACTTTTTCGGTCTATGGGTTGTCTCGGTTCTGGGGACTTTCTCCGGAGGCTTCGTTGGGTTCTGCGGTGACAGCTCTTCTGGGTGGGTACTTCCTTTCCCTGGCATCGATATACAATCATTTCCAAACTGCAGTCTGGTTTCCGCTGATTCTCTTGAGTTTTAATCGCTTGCTGTTGAAAAAA
Organism: Nitrospinaceae bacterium; assembly: GCA_029261435.1. Classification (GTDB taxonomy): domain Bacteria; phylum Nitrospinota; class Nitrospinia; order Nitrospinales; family VA-1; genus LS-NOB. The sequence continues at coordinate 10,504 of JAJDBI010000027.1, read as the reverse complement.
AGGATTGCTGATTTTCTGTGCACAGTTTTATTTTATACATTTTCAATTCTGGGGGGTAGTTCAGAAACCTGTATTTTTATTACAGGAATCTTGTGGGGCTTTGCGGTATTTGTGGTACCCGGAGAAGTTACTCGAAATTCTTCTCTAGTGCGGACAGGAGTGTTCGCAGGGGTTTTGTTTGTAAGTTTAGGGCTATCTGCTATTCAACTTATACCTACCAGTGCTTTGGTTGAGGAGTCTGTGCGTTCTGCCGGTGTGAGTTTTGAACATAATTCTGCAATGTCCTTGTCACCTTCAGCCTTGTCGACAATCATCCTGCCTGAAAATTATTTTAATTTCATGACCTCGGACAAATTTTCCAAACAATATTTTTTGCAAAGTTGTTTCATGGGTTTAGTTCCTTTGGGAATCTTGTTTTTCGGATTGTTATCAGGAATTAAAAGCCGGGCATTCTGGTTTTGGGCAGGGCTATTCTTCATGGGAATCTTTTTCGCCGCGGGAAGATTTAATCCACTTTATTCCTGGTTTTACGATGGGGTTCCAGCATTGAGGTTTTTCCGTTACCCGGAAAAATTCTTTTTTCTGTCCGCGTTCGCTCTCGTTTTTTTGACAGGGTTGGGGTTGGATTTTTTCAGGGTTGGTTCCGTAGAAAAAAATAAGCGTTCTTCTCTGCTAACGGCGTTTGCCCTGCTGGCTTTACTGCTGTGGGTTGCGGTGATGGAACCGGAAAGAGAATGGCTAACGGGATTGGTCACCCTGATTATCTTTGCAATGCTTCTGGCAATATCTTTAACAGCAACGCGGGGTATGGCTGTGTTCAGGGTTCTTGCTGTAATTCTTCTTATTCTGGAATTGTGGGCTCGAAATGTTTCATTAATGCCCATGGTTGACCGATCTTTTTACGAAAAAAAACCCGAGCTCATTGCTCAACTAGAAGATTCACAAAAGCTCTATCGGGTTTATGGAGGAAGACTGCTCGATGAAGAAAACATTCCTACGGCCACTCAATTTCCTAAAAGAAAGAATCTGATGGCTTCGCATCTTGCGCTGAAAAACCTCCTTCGTCCGAACCTGGGAATGATTTATGGATTGAGTTATACAGATGGGCTTACTGGTTTGGAACTCAACAATGGGTGGCTGTGGACAGAACTTTTCATCAAGTCCCCGCCGGAAAAACGAATCCGCATATTAGAACGAAGTAATGTGAAATACTGGTTGACAGATGAAGGCAGGGATCTTGCCTCTATGGGTTTGAAGCCGGTCGAGGTTTTTGAAGATACTCTGCCGCGAGCCTTCATAGTGGGGCAGTCTCAGTCTGGTCGGGAACCTCACCTGTTGAATACTTATTATAGTGATTCGTTTGACCCTCTACAGAAAGTTTTATTAGGCGAAGAAGTGCAAACACAAACACGGAGTGATTTTTTCGGGAAGGTGAATAAAATCATTTACTCACTCAACAAGGTTGAATTGACAACGGAGCAGAATGGAGAAGGGTTTCTGGTTCTGCTGGATACTTATTTCCCTGGCTGGAAGGTGGAGGTCGACGGCAAGCCGCACCAAATTCATCGTGCAAATTATTTTTTCAGGGGGGTCAAACTGGATGCCGGTAGGCATTTAATCAAATTCTCTTATATTCCGGAAGGATTTGAAGCAGGATTGAAAGTCAGCGTTTTTACTCTGATTATTCTTTTAACTGGTTTGATATTTCTTCATTTTAAAAATGTCAAAAGGATTGGTATAAATGAATAATAATTCTCTATACCGCTTCGGGATGTCCCTCCTACCGGCCTGTTTCCTCCTGTTTGTTTTTACCCTGCTTTTTTACCCAGTCTTGTTCGAAGGGAACACTTTCTTCTTCCGCGATATCAAGCATTTTGCATATCCTATGAAACTTTCTATTGCTCAGGCATGGGCAGTGGGGGAATGGCCGTACTGGTATCCAAACTTATTCCAGGGTATGCCATTTATGTCCATGATGCATCCGGGGGTGTTTTATCCTCCTTCTGTAATATTTTTATTGAACGATTTTAACTTTGCCTTTAGCTATTACTTTCTATTTCATCATCTGATACTGATGGGATCGGTTTATGCCCTGAGCCGGTATTGGGGCAGGTCAACTCCCGCATCCCTGGCAGCAGCGCTTACTGCCCTTTTGGGTGGATATTTTTTGTCGTTGGCCGCGATTTATAATCATTTTCAGTCTGCCGTTTGGTTCCCGTTACTTATGATGATGTGGCAAAAGTTCATGCGCGACGGAAGAATGAATCATTTTTGTGGTGCCGTGATTTTACTGGCGCTCCAGGTGCTGGGCGGTGGACCGGAAAGCGCAATTTTTTCTGTACTCCTGATTTATGCCCATTCCCTTTACCTGACTAAAGATGAAGAACAGTTGAAGGGGTTCAAACAAAAAACCCTGGCGGTGTTTGTGCTGGTTGTGTTTGCGCTGGTTCTTTCTGCTTTGCAATGGGTGCCGACTTATTACTTGCTTAAAGAGTTAGTGCGCGGTGATGGAGTGAATTATATCGATAGCACACTTTGGTCGTTAACTCCCAGTGCTTTGCTCGACCTGTTTTTGCCTGAGAATTTCACGCAATTTCTCGAAGGGGACGGAGGCCCTATGAATTATTTTATGCATAGCTTATATATGGGCATTGTTCCTTTGTTTTTTTTGCTTGGTAGCCTTCTGGTCGGAAGGGAACAAAAAGAGACTCGTTTTTGGTTGGTGGTTTTCGGCGCGGGAGTGTTTTTTGCTCTGGGCAGATTTAATCCGCTTTATTTCCTATTTCATGAATGGGTTCCGGTGTTCAACATGTTCCGGTTCCCGGAGAAGTTTTTTTTCTTGTGTGCCTATGCATTGGTATTTCTATCGGCCTGGGCTATGGACAGGTTTGTCCTTGCAGTCACGCAAAAAAACTCTGAAGTGAAAAAACTCCTGATCGCTCTTCTGGTCACTGGGATGATGGTAGCTGGGATTTTTGGAAATTATTCCAACCGAGCCGGACTTGAAAGCCTGATGATTTTGATGCTCCTGGGGACCGGAATTTTTGCTCTGAATTTAAAAAAAATAAACCGTAATGCATTTGTTTCACTTCTCTTGTTATTGTTGGTGATGGACTTGATGGGGAAAAACTCAACACTGGCACCAATGATAGACAATGAATTTTATTCAAAACCTTCGATCTTGGCAAAACGTCTTGAGGGAACCGCAGATTCATTCCGCACTTATAGCGGTAGACTATTGAAGAGCACTGCACAAACTAATAATTTTTCTGGTTCTACTGAAGCTGAGTTGCAGAAATCAGGTACTTCATCGAAGCATTCTCTCTATAATAAGTTGAGTGTTCAATTGGCTGCACGTGACCGAGTCTCTCAAAACATGGGGGCGATCTATGGGGTAGCTTATGCCGACGGATATTCCGGCATGGTAATGGCAGACAGTATGCCTTGGTTTAAATCGTTTCATCCGGCTGATATCTCAACGAAGAAAAGAATTTTACAGCGAAGCAATGTGAAGTATTGGGTGACAAGAGATTATGAGCAACCGCCTTCAGATCAATACCCAAGAGGATTGATGAAAGTAGACGTGTTTGAAGATGCTCTACCGCGTGCTTTTTTGGTTGGAAACTCGGCGCAGGTGCCAAAAGAGAATACGCTAAATATTTATTACGATGCAGCGTTCAACCCGCTTCAGCAGGTTCTGTTGACAAAGTCGGTTGAAATGAAAAAAGCAAAAAACTTTTCCGGAAAGGTTGAAAAAATCAATTACAGTCCAAACCGGGTGAGTCTTGAGACCAGTCAGAACGAAGAAGGGTTTCTGGTTCTGCTTGATACCTATTTCCCCGGGTGGAAGGTGGAAGTGGATGGCAAGGCCGGGCACATCTATCGTGCCGATTATTTTTACCGAGGCGTCCGTTTGAAGCCAGGCAACCACCATATCGAGTTCATATATGAACCCATAGGATTAAAAACAGGAGTCATCATCAGTGGTGTAGCGTCACTATTGTTGTTGTTATTGTTTTTTCTGCCAGCAAGGAAAATTTTATGAAATGGGACAGCATACTCACTCCGGCAATAGAAATTTCGGAAAAACCTGAGTTGAAGAAAATTCTGGAGGGCTTGTGATGTCACGTTTTGGGTTCCCGCATTTAAAATTAATCTCGATCATCCTGACTTTTTTTACGGGTTTTACCGCCCTGATTTTTCAAAACACCTGGCATCGTTATCTCAATTATCTTTTAGGTTCCCAATCCCAGGCCACAGCCATGATTCTGGCAGTTTTTCTGGGAGGAATGTCTATTGGTTATTTTATCTATGGCCATTTGACCCAGAAATTCCCCCGCAGTCTTTTTAAACTTTATGGAATCACAGAGCTATTGATTGGTGTTTGGGCTATTTTTTCTCCGGTCATTTTCCGCGCTGTTTCCGACTTTGAAATTGATGGGTTTTTGGCGGAACTTGGAGTGTCTCTGATTTTCCTTGGTCCACCTACAATTCTAATGGGCGGTACCATTCCAGTGTTGACTCAGACCTTAAGCAGGGATTTAAAATCTTCGACTCGAACCCATTCTCAGGTTTACTCTTTTAATACTCTTGGAGCTGCGTTGGGATCTTTTCTGGCAGGATTTTACTTTCTGCCAACATTTGGGCTTGCTGTCAGCTTGTTTTATATGGGCTCGATCAACGTGTCCGTCGGTATCATTTTTTATCTTTTGGACGAGACGCTACAATTAGAAAAGAAGGAGTTGACAAACCTTTCGTTGCCAGAGGAAAAGCCAAAAGCGTTTCCGATTAAATGGCTTTGGGTGATTGTTTTTATTTCAGGCTTTGTTACCCTGGGGCTTGAAGCCCTTTTGATTCGAATGGTGGGGCTGTCCATCGGTTCTTCCACTTATACTTTTTCCATCATTGTTGGAATATTTGTTTTTTGTATTGCTTTAGGTGGTTGGGTGGTTGGTACCTTCAAAAAAATATCCATTCAAGCTATTGGATATTTACTTGGGTTGACAGGTATATCTTTACTGATTCTTTACAATAGTATAGAAACCTGGCCTTATTATTCTCAGACCATACGAGCTGTATTCTCGAATTCTCCTTACGCCTTTTCACCTTACTTTGCCACAATCTCCCTGGCATTTGCGGGAGCCCTGCTGATTCCCATTTTATTATGTGGGGCCGCTTTACCCCTTTGTTTCAACTTCGCAAAACGTTCTGTAGATTCTCTGGGATCAAATACGGGAACGCTCTATGCCTTGAATACACTGGGTTGCGTCTCTGGAGCCTTGCTGGCAGGGTATTATCTGTTACTTTGGTGTAACCTGAATGAGGTATTCCTTTTACTCATCTACATGGTCGCCTTTTCAGGACTATTATCACTTGGGTTTTCCTGGAACCGAGTAGGAAACACCTCTCGCCTCAGATTACTGGTAGTTTTTTTTATTTTTCTAACAATACTATCCCGACAATCTCCCTGGGAAAACCACTTGTTCTCTATAGGCACCTTTCGAGACAGGGGTGCACCTCCTCCAACATTTGAAGCATTCAAAACCACAATCAATAAAAACGAGTCATGGTTTTACAGGGATGGTCCGGCCGCCACAGTAGCAGTGATTAGCACTCCAGGCTCCCAGGATCTTTCTATTTTAATAAATGGAAAGGCCGAGGCCAATACATCAGGCGATCTGGCTACCATGCAACTGCTCAGTCATATCCCAATACTTCTCACAGAGAATCCGGAAAATGTTTGTGTTATCGGGTTTGGCTCTGGGATTACCGCTGGAGTAGCTGGACAATATAAGGAGGTCCGCCAGATTGATCTGATAGAAATCAACCCGGTAGTCATTGAGGCCGGAAAACTTTTTGAAACCTTTAACTACCATGCCTTATCAAATCCGAAAACGAGAGTAGTTATCACAGATGCCTTCAGGCACTTGAGAAACGGAACAAAAAAATATGACACCATCATCAGTGAACCCAGTAATCCATGGATGTTCGGGGTCGCAAATTTATTTACTCAGGAATTCTTTCAGTTGATCAGTGATCGTTTATCCATGAATGGGGTTTTTTTTCAATGGTTCCATGGTTACTCACTTTCGCTCAATACGGTTAGGCTGATCATGAGCACTTTTCAAACCGTGTTTCCCCATTACTATGTGTTTCAAACTCAGGAAACCGATTTCGGAATTTTGGGATCGAAGACCCCCATTTCCAATGAGCGTTTAAAAGTCATGGCGCAGCGTCTATCGCGGGAAGGCAAAAATCAGGCACTCATGGATTTTGGCGCAACTGATATAGAATCTTTTCTGGCATTGGAAACGATTTCAGGGAGGGCGATTGAATTGTTCACAGAAGGCGGTGGGTGGCACACATTGGAAAACCCAAAACTGGACTACTGGGCTGGTAAAGATTTTTTCACTCGGGCCAACGCTCCAGTCGCCCAGGTTGGAAACAAGGACCCTTTCATCGTCAACGAGGTATCTCTATTGAAACAGTGGGAGGCTTTTGTTGAACAAAAAAAAGATATCCAGCTTCCCCCGGCTTATTGTGCCAAAAGCTTCTCCCTTTGCAGGAGATTAGACTTGCGTAATTACTTTTTGAATCCAGAGTCTCCCGAATCCAAAAAATATTTAGCAAATGCCACAAAGTCCGATCAGGAAATATTGACTCTTCTCCTGAAGAAAGAGGTTCCGGTACCTCCAGAAAAAGAAAAGGCAAAAAAGTTAGCAACAGATATCAGAAAACATGCCCTCCGTTATTTCTCACCAAGTGCATTGGTAGATCTGGAAAAACACCAGAAATTAATAGAAACTATAAACCCGAAAATGACCCGTATCGACGACTGAAGCTGAATGCTGTCATTGAACCCATTTTTTCTGTAGGGGTATCAGGTTGGCACCGGGTAGCCACTCAATAAAATTTTTTTATGCGCCTGTTGGGTTGAAAACAGGTACTATCAATAGAGGTGTGACATTTTTTTTCAAACCCATGAGAGCTAAACAATGAGACTCGTCAGCCTGCTCCCTTCTGCAACTGAAATTCTGGCGAAACTTGGGCTGGAGAAAAACCTGGTGGGCGTGTCGCATGAATGTGATTTTCCCGAGACCGTGCGGTCTCTTCCTCGTCTCACCTCCACCCGTGTTAATCCATCGCTCGATAGCTTGGCCATTCACAAATCAGTTCTTGAGGTGATGAAAAACGCCGTTTCAGTTTATGACCTCGATGTAGAGTTATTGAAATCTTTGAAACCTGATTTCATCGTGACTCAGGATTTATGCGATGTCTGTGCCGTTTCATTTTCGCAGGTTGAAGAAGCCTGCCGCGAACTCGTGGGCGCAAAAATTATTTCTCTCAGACCCAAAATGCTGGAGGATATCTGGTGCGATGTTTTAAACACCGCCGAGACGCTGGGAGTGAAACAAAAAGGACAGGAGTTTTTAGAAGAAGTCGATCAGCGAGTTCAGGATGTGCGTGGCCGCCTTGTGGGTTATGGAAAAAAGAAACCGAAGGTTTTGACCATAGAATGGATCGACCCCATTTATGTCGGAGGCATGTGGTTACCGGAGATGATCGACATTGCCGGGGGACAGGTTTGCATTGCCGAGAGCGGCAAACCTGCACCCGTTGTGGATCAAGAAACCTTAGCCAAAATCAACCCGGATGTTGTGATCGTGAAACCCTGTGGTTATAAACTCGACCAGACATTGAAGGAAATGGAATTGCTGAAAAAGCAGATTCCAGACTGGCAATCACGATCAGGAACCCGAGTTTATCTGGTAGATGGGAACTCCTATTTCAACCGCCCCGGCCCACGCATTCTCGACTCCCTGGAAATACTCGCCCATTGCATCCACCCGGACCTCTTCCCGGAATTTGGCAAGCAGTATGTCGAAGGACTCATCACATTAGAGCCGGGGCTAAAACTCCCATAGCTCGTTATCGTTCACATTTCTGCCAAAACCGTCACCCTGAGCTTGTCGAAGGGTGAATATCTCATTGTCTGTTTCTTGAAAACTTTTGCAGGCCCGGAAAATCTCCTGATACTAATGCTTCCTTTTTCTTACGAGACCAACCTTTGATTTGTTTTTCTCGTTCAATTGCATCAAGAGCCTTACTGAAGCTTTCAGAAAAAACCAGCTTAAACGGTCTGCGAGAATGCGTATAGCTTCCTTTCACTAAACCTTGTTGATGTTCATAAAGTCGTTTCTCTATATTGTTGGTTATGCCTGTGTAATAACTGTTATCCCGGCACTTGAGTATGTATATAAAGTATGAACTCATAACCCAGTGTTAGTGAAATTTTATATTTAGGCCCATCCTTCGACAGGCTCAGGATGACTGTCAATAGTGTTTATCGCCTAAACTGTCGTCGAATTGCAAGCAGCATCAGGGCGATGATGGTGGGACCAATCAAATGTTGCACGGCAACGAAGATGCGGGGGATGTAGGAAGTGCCAGTGAGTTGAAATTCATCGCCCCAGCGTTGCAGGGTTAAAACCTTGAAACTGAACAATACAGAGCCACCCAGCCTGTGAAATGAGTCATTCCCCCATTGTTCCATCCGGGCGGGTTGTTCCTCTGTCACTGCAGCTTTCGGCTCAACCCAGAACAGGTTAAGACCCGTAAACACTATCCAGACAGCCACAAAGCTTGCCAGCGCCTGCACCCATTTTTCGCCGTAACCAGAAACGATTTTGTAGAATTGCGTGAGGTTGAAATATTTTAAGAAGGGCAGGTATTTTGAAACGGTTTTTTCTTGCCACTCCAGCATTTTGGTTTTGCGCCGCATTTCCAGCTCACCGTAATGGAAGTCACCTGCGCGATGAAAATCAAGTTGGCCCTCGAAATTTTCCCTGAGCTTGCGATACAGAATCTCAACCTGACTGTAATAGTTATATTTGTTTTTGTGAATATATGTGTTTAGGTGCTTTCCCCTATCTTCATCCGCAAGATAATCTCGGTTGAATAACCAGTTTTCAGTTCGGCGAAAACGAACATTTTTGAAGTTGATTTTTTTTAGATCTGTGTATAAAAAACGTGCATCACCTAAATAGGAGACGTCAATAAACTCCAGACTACCGGGAGGATCTATTATTAGGTTATTAAATGACACAGGATTGTTTTTTTCAAAACTTGTGTTTTTAAAGCTGGTTATTCCAGGTCCTAAAAATTGTGCTTTGCTGAAACTTGTACTTTCGGAGCTTAAAAATTTTGTATTATTAAAGCTTGTTCCCTGCGAACTTGAGAATTTTGTTTTAAAGAAGCTTGTCCATACATTTCCTCCGAATACAACACCGTTAAAATTAACCCTACCTTTGTCATAGAAATTTACATTAGTAAAGTTTGCTCTTCCATCACCGTGAAACTCAGCTCCTCCAAAAGATACCCCTGCGGCGAATTGAGCGCTTCCGAAGTTTGCCCCGTCAAGATTTGCTCCACCCAAGAACTGTGACCAACCGAAGCTAACTTCTTGTTCGCATAAAAATTTAGCAGATCGAAAGTCAGCACCTTTCTTACCATCAAAAATGGCCTCCCAAAAACTTGTTCTTCCAAGAAATTGTGTCGATATGAACATCGCTCCATCTGAAAATGTTGCATTAGCAAAATCAGCGTCTCCCTTAAAAATTGCTCCTGAAAAATCTGGTGTCTTCTCAAAGCTGTGACCGTTGAAATCAACGTCGCCAATTTCTATACCTCTAAACGATTCTCCAGTTTCGAGTTTGGCAAGTACTTCATTTTTAGTTAATGGTTCGGCCATGGTTGGTTTTGTTCCCTAAATATGGGGGGAAGCATATTTATCTCGCCATAGCTTAACACGAACATCCCTATGGTGAAATTTTCTGTTCAGCTGGCCTATGGGAGATATTATTATCTAATTGATATTAAAGGCCTAATTGGTTAAAATGTGGTATGGCTATTGATAAGGATTTCATTGTAATCGGGTCTGGTGTGGCGGGGCTGACCTTTGCGCTTAAGGTCTGCAAGTTCGGTTCTGTTGGCATCATCACCAAGGACGCGCTGGAGGAGTCGGCGACCAAATATGCTCAGGGTGGTATCGCCTCGGTGATGGCGGAGGACGACTCGTTTGAACTGCATGTACAGGACACGATGGAAACCGGACGCGGGCTCTGCCATGAAGATTTTGTTCGTATTGCCTGCCGTGAAGGTCCGGCACGGATTCGGGAGTTGATCGGACTCGGTGCCCAGTTCGACCGCATTCGCGGTGCTGGATTTGACCTGGGAAAAGAAGGGGGTCATTCCAAACGCCGCATTCTGCATGCGCACGACCTGACCGGATGGGAGATTGAGCGCACTCTCATTGAAGCGGTTCACGCTCAGGATAATATCGAAATATTTGAACATCATATGGTGATCGACCTCATCACGCGCGCTCGGCTTGATGAAAAAGTTCAGCCTGGAAGTGATGAAGACGAAGCCCAGGGACTTTATGTGCTCAACCACTTGACGCAGCAGGTGGAGACGATGGTAGGCCGGGTCATTCTCATGGCGA
>JAJDBI010000026.1 GCA_029261435.1 Nitrospinaceae bacterium | reverse complement strand
TTGCGCACAATTTTCACCTTGTTTGGCCCAAACCGTGATATCGACAAAACAAACCTCGTCTTTCCATTCTTCTCCCTGCTTAAACTTTCGGTTCACCGCCAAGCCAAAACTGGCAACTGCGGCACCGCTCGCTGTATATCTTAGTTCAGGGTCCCGAGTCAGGTTACCCATCAGAAGCACCTTGTTAAACGAAGCCATATCAAATCCTTATTGTCACTTTGTTAATCAGGAGTCTTACTCTTCAGCTTTTACTTCTGTTTTTTCTTCTGCTTTTTTATCTTTATCTTCATCCTTGGCCTCACCCTCGACTTCATTTTCTTTCCCGAGGGCTCTTTCCAGCTCATCATCATCTAACCGGACGACCATGTACTTGATAATCAGATCATACAGTTTGTATTTAGTTTCCAACTCGACAACTTTGGCAGACTCAAGGGTGTGATAAAGGTTCAGGTATATCCCGAATCTGTTTTTCTTTACCCGGTAGGCAAGACGTTTTTTGCCCCAGTTTTCAATTTTAAGACATGCACCCCCATTGCTTTTGATGAACTCGCCTATTTTTTCCAAGGCTTCAGCAACACGTGCTTCGTCAATATCGGGTTTAAGAATCAGGACACTCTGGTAAGATCGCAACAGATACCTCCTCATGGGTTAAGAGTAGCTCCAGATCAAATCTGGAGCGAGGGGTTAATTGAATGGATTCAACTAATTTTATTTATTCACTATATAATGAGTATATGTGAATCAGGGATTTTTGCATAGTAGCGCAACAAAATCAAGGGATTTCCAAATAACCGGAGCGATATCATTAAAAAGCTAAATATCAATAAAATAGGGCTCTCCCCCACCATATTTCGACATCTTTCATGGGTCCGTCTATTTTGCGGGGCTCTATTCCTGTCATCCTGCGATCTACCACAGCCGCCGCCTGATTTATTCTACAAGTTTGATGTCATGCAGGTCGGCAAGGGTCCCGCCCATCTATTGACCACCGATTTGAATCTCGACGGTGAGCCTGACCTGGTTTCCACAAATGCCAAAAACAGCACTCTGACTCTCCTGTTTGGCAAGGGCGATGGCAGTTTTCATGCTGGTTCAACCATCAAAGTAGCTATCGAACCCACTATGTCAACCGTGGGAGATGTCAATCGGGACGGAATTCCTGACCTTGTGGTCAACTCCCGTGGATCAGAGAGGTTTTTGGTTTTTCTGGGTAAAGGGAACGGTAAATTCATGAGACCCCTGGCTACCCAAACTGGCAAAGTCCCTTTAAACATTATTCTGGGGGACTACAATGAAGACGGCAACCTTGATGCCGCCGTCACTCTGACTTTTGACCAAATGGAATTGTATCTGGGTTCAGGTGATGGATATTTTAAAAAAGGCGAAACCTATCTCACCGGTTCGCGATCTTTTTCCGGAGTCACGGAAGATTTCAATGAAGACGGGCATCTTGACATTGCGCTGGCAGCAAGCAGTTCCAGTGCCAGTTCTATTCGACTGTTTTCGGGAAACGGAGATGGAACGTTTGAAAAACCCAAACGGCTGGCAGAACAACTTGTCCCTCTCGCATTGGTCGCCAGTGATATGAATGATGATGGTAAAACCGATCTGGTCTTTGCTGCAGGTCAAGGGGATAACATGTACCTGCTCACTTCAAACGGAGGCGGCAGTTTCAAGGAACCTGTTATCTTTTCCGGGGGTGGCGGTCCTTTTGCACTGACGACCGGACATTTTAACCCAGATAAGTTAAAAGATGTTGCTGTTGCAAACTCCCGCTCCAGCAGTTTCTCGATGATCATCCGCAATCCCAACGGAACCTTCAAGTTCCCCACCCGCGATTATGTGGTTGATGGGGGTACCCCCCTCGCCATCACCAGCGGCGACTATAACCACAGCGGCATGAGCGATATCGTCGTGGCCAGCAACGCCAAGAACACGATTGAAATTTATTTACAGAGACGAGTTTTTAAATAACAAAGTGGGTGGCAATTGCAGGGATACCGCACAAAAAAAGTTCCCCAACCCTCCTTTGTTGAAGGGGGGAGCCAAGAATACCCCGTCCTCATAAGCCGACGACACGATTTAAGAGCCGTAAAAGTTATTGCTCGCTGCCACCACGGCTAGTGGGAGGTTTTTGGATGCCTATTTGTTGGAAGATGTTGCCCATCACGCCCATGAAGTTAGCTTGCTCATCTACCAGTATCTGAGCGTTCTTTTTGTCTTCATCAAAAATGTTCAAGCGAATCTCCTGCGGTCTTTCCAGAAGTTTATTCAGGGCTGTGCCGGTTTGGACTGGAGCGTGACAAGTTGTGTTCTGGCAAAGGTAAACGGTGGGTTCATCTTTTTCTGCAACCTTGCCTTGTGTGAGCGGTAACAAGTCGGCAGTGCTTTCGTTTTCTTTCCACAGGACTACTTTATTGGGACGGTAGTCCGTGTGCAGAACTTTCAACATTTCATCGAAAGATGCATGTTCCCGTGACCCGGTAAAGACAACCTCAACCGGTGGAAGGTCCAAAGCGCTCGCCGCCGCTAATAGTCCTGTGAATCCGGCAGGACTAGTTTCCATCATCGCTTGAAAGGCCTGCAAAGTTTCTTCTGTTTTGCGGACATACGATTCCTCACCTGTGAGTCTTCCCAGTTTCAACAAAGCTTGAACCGCCACAGCATTGGCAGAAGGTAGAGCCTCATCGGCAGGATTTTTCAGCGGGGATATCAAAGATTCTCCCGACCGACCAGCCAGGAAGAACCCTCCATCGCCTTCATCCCAGAATTCTGCAATCATGGCATCTGCCAGTTCCCGTGCTCGCACGATCCACCGGCTGTCTAATCCGGCCTCGTAAATCGCAATCAAACCTTCGAGAAAATAAGCGTAGTCATCAAGACAACCGTTTATTTTGCTTTGCCCATCTTTATAAACACGCAACAGTTTTCCGGATTGCCATTGCCTGGACCAAATAAAATCGGCGCAACGAGTTGCGGACTCCAGATAACTTGAATCCCCCAGCACTGAAGAACCATGGGCCAGGGCCGTAATCATTAATCCATTCCAAGCGGTGATTATTTTTTCGTCACGGGCCGGTCTTGGCCTTTTTTCACGGGCCTCAAAAAGTGTCTCTTTCCCTTTTCTCAAAATATGATCCGCTTCAAAAATGGGAATGTTCTCGGTTTCAACTAGCTTTTCGATTCGCTCACTTATATGCAGAACATTGCGCCCATCAATATGACCGCGAGGAACCAGCCCATAAGCCTGGGCAAAAACCTTGGAGTGCTTGGGTCCCAACAGATTCAGAATTTCTTTCAATTCCCAGGTGTACCAGGTTCCTTCTCTGCCTTCCGAATCCGCGTCCTGACTGGCATAAAACGCACCTTCGGAAGAAGTCATTTCGCGTAAAAGCCAGTTAAATGTTTCTATTGCCGTATCTTTATAGATATCCTGCTTGGTCGCCTGGAACATATCGAGAAATAGTTTAGCCAACAACCCATTGTCATAAAGCATTTTCTCGAAATGTGGCACCAGCCATTTACGGTCAGTAGAGTAACGGTGAAAACCGCCACCTAACTGGTCAAACAATCCGCCTTCTGCCATGGCCGTCAAACTTTTATCGAGCATGGTCAGGCAGTCACCCGTCTGGGCCCAATGACGCAATAAAAGGGTGTAATGCATGGGTTCCGGGAATTTCATTCCCGAACCGAACCCACCAAAGTCTTCATCAAACCTGTCGGACAATATATCCACGGCAGCTTGAATCAACTTATCATTGGGAACCCCGCTGGCTTTGCCTGCTCGGTTTTGTTGTGAAATTTTTTGCAGAATATTTTGTGCCCGGGCGTCCAGTTGGTCTTTGTCACCAGTGAACGAGTCGTGCGCCTGTTGCAGAACCTGAGCAAACCCAGGGCGGTTATATTTAGCAAAAGGTGGGAAATAGGTTCCACCTAAATAAGGTTTCTGATCGGGAGTGAGAAACATGCTGAGTGGCCACCCGCCATGACCTGTCAGTTCAACCAAAGCTTTCATGTATAGAGCATCCACATCCGGCCTTTCCTCTCGGTCGACCTTGATGTTGACAAACTTCTCATTCATGATTTTCGCGATTTCTTCATTTTCAAAAGACTCGTGAGCCATGACATGACACCAGTGGCAAGCGGAATAACCAATGCTGAGGAAAATGGGTTTATCTTCTGCTCTGGCTTTTTCCAAAGCCTCCGTCCCCCAGGGAAACCAGTCAACCGGATTACTGGCGTGCTGAAGCAAATAGGGACTTGTTTCGTTTTTCAAACGATTGGACACAATAAAGCACCTGTTAGAATTTAAAAATGGATCTATCGTTAGAATACAAGAAAAGCAAGCAGGAAGAAACGAGAAAACAGGGGAAATAAAGGGAGGGAAAAATGCCTTCTAATTTTTTACCAGTCCATGCCGGTACTGGTGATAGTAATCGCGGACACTTTCATATTCATCCAAGGCACTATCTTCTAACTGTTTTTTATCATCCACAATGAATGAAGCGTCATTGATATTTTCCTCCGTAGCAAGACCAATACTGACGGCAGTACTCGGAGCAAAGAAAAAGGTAGGACTCAAAAAACCATCCGCTGCCCTGCCCACTATATTTCGAGCCGTTGAAGGACCAAAAATTGGCAGAACCACATAGGGCCCAGTGGGGATTCCATAGGAACCCAGAGCCTGGTCAAAATCTTCGCCGACATCCTCAATATGGTATTCTTCGCCAGCCACATCGGCAATTCCGCCAATTCCAAATGTCGTATTGATCAAAGTTCGTGCAATAACCCGACCCGACTTCTCAAAGTCCAACTGAAGCAAACTGCTGACAAGTTTGACAGGAGCCATAGCATTAGAAAATATATTTTTTATTCCCAGTCGAAGGTTCTCATGAACTGTATCTCGATAGCCCCTGGCAACAGGCTCCAGAACATTGTCATAAATGGTTTCATTAACGCCAAACATCCAGCGATTATAACCTTCAAGTGGGTCAGTTAAAATTGGAATATCTTCACTGCTTCCGGCAAAAGGGTCTTCCAGGTCTTCGTAGTCGTCTGGTTCCTGAGAGGATCTCAAAGTTCCCTGAACCGTTTCGACAGAAGAACTTTCAGTACTTCGAGGAACGCTCTTTTCAAGCTTTATAGTTACTTCTGAGGTTTGTGCGAAAATATTGTCACCAATATCGCTGACAAAGTTTGGTGACTTGGAATCAGTTGCTGTGACCTCAGCCCACGAAAAAGAGGAGAACAAAAATAATAAATAAAACGCAGCAAGCGAAAAGTGCTTTCCTAATTTTATACAGTCCATGATCCGCATATCGTGTAAAACCTGAAATTGTGGAAGTTTCTGTTTATAAAAACGGGGAAATATTATTCACTAGCACGAACATCCATACATTAAACGCCAACTCGTGAAAATTCAACCCGTATTTTCAGTGTTTGCAAAATTGACACAAACCCTATTTTCAAGGCAGAAATGCATTTACTGTGCCAACTATTAAGTCAGTCGTTTGAAAACCAAAAATATTTCAAAGTTTTTGTGCAGGTTCGGGAAAAACCTTTGATAAACGGTCTATAGAGCTCTGTTGTAAGGAAACATTACTAGCACGGGCTTTTTGAACCATCACCCAGGAACGCTCATAGTTCTTTTGTTTAAAGAGAACATCGATCATGATGTCATAAGCTTGACTGTTAAACTTGTTCAGCACCAGACTCTCTTCCAATTTAGAAACAGCTTCCCCCAACCTTTCCAGAGCGCTCAAGGAAGCTCCCCAATAGGCATAAGCGTTGCTGTGTTCGGGGTTGATCTCCAAAACAATCTTGTAATGAGCAATGGCCTCTTCGAATTTTTTATCCATTGCCAGGGTCAGCCCCCAATACAAATGAGCTTTCTCATCGGTAGGATCCTTTTTTGCAGCAAGGATAAAGTGTTCAATGGCTTCTGCCTTTTTATCCATCTTAACCAGCGAAATCCCCCACCAGGTTTGGATTTCAGCATGATCGGGATTTCTTTCGCCAGCTTTTCGAGCAACATCCACAGCTTCCTGATATTTGCCCAGCGCATTCAGCTCACGAACTAATTTAACGGGATCTATTTGAACTGTTTTCTCGTCAATTTTCTTTTGTTTTTCGGACGCTATTTGAGATGCCGATTCTGAATGTTCACGGGCTTCCTCCATTTTACCTTTGGCGGCAAGCATTATGAATCCTACAACAATAACAACGATACAAAAGTACCACAGAGCTTTAATTTTTCCGGGCATTGGGCTTTCAATTCTAGTTACTGGAAATTTTTTCCGGCAGGGTCATCGACCAAGAGGAGTATTAGGTTCCAAGTATACCAGTTTTCTGTTTAAAGTTTATTTAATATTTTTTCCGCACCCGGACGAAGGTTCTCATAACCCGGCCGCAACGGAACTAATTGCAAAAACTTCTGTAAATGCTTTTTGGCTAAACCGGGATTCCAGGATTGATACTGAATCCCCAAATAATAATGAGCCGGTGGAAAAGTCGGGTCCCATTGCAAAGAGTTCTTAAATTCCTCAATAGCCTTCCGAGTATCCTTTTTAAAAGCATATGCCAGTCCAAGATAAAGACTGACCTCCTGATCGCCACCATACCATTCAAGAGTATCACGTAAAACCTCCATAGCCTTATCAGGCTGGCCGGAAAACACATGCAACCGAGCCAGACCAATCGAACCAAATACATAGAACGGGTTGATCGCAAGAGTTTTTTGATATGCCAACTCGGCTTTGTTCATCAATTTGAGTTCAAGGAAAATATTCGCCATATTGTAATAGGCCATCACATGTTCAGAGTCCAAATCCAGTATCTTTTCGTAGCTTTGCAAAGCTCCACTGATATCACCGACTTTAAACGCCTCCATAGCCTGTTCTAATAGCCTCTCCACCTCCGCCTTCTTTTTAATATCCTCAATCTGGCTTTCAGACCTCGCTAACTTTTCAAGCTTTGCCACCACTTTTTCTCGAATATCGGCATCAGTGCCTGAAAAGGTTACAAACTCTGGAACCATTTTAATAAAGGGTGTCAACTGCCTGACCAAAACGGCTCGTTCATCTTTATAGACATATTCTGGCGCGTTGAACTCAAGCAAAGAGTTATCGTCGGTATGTAAGGGTGCTGAAGCGCTGAACTCCAGCAGTTTTTCCCGTGCCATAATCATCAAGCTCAAAAGGTCTGGCACATTGTTGATCCCGATCCTGTGTAAATCGCGCCCAACAACTTCATTCGATAAATATTGCTGAGCCTTTTCATAAGACAAGCTGTATTCTTTTTCAGATCCGATCAGCAGGTAATCGTCACCTGCTATGGATTCCCACATACTCACAAAAGGAAATTCTTTGCTGAAAGACCGGATAATGGATTTGAAACTATCCGGCGACATATTAGTATGAACCCAGATGCACGCCACCCCGCCCGGATTCAGCCGCTGCTTCAGCAACTCAAAAAAGTTTACAGTGAATAAAGCCCCTACCCCAGAAATCCATGGATTAGAAGGTTCGGAGACAATCACATCATAAGTGTCGCCCGACAGAGCAATATGGTTGCGGCCATCCTCAAGCTTCAGAGTCACTCTCTC
Source organism: Nitrospinaceae bacterium (assembly GCA_029261435.1). Classification (GTDB taxonomy): domain Bacteria; phylum Nitrospinota; class Nitrospinia; order Nitrospinales; family VA-1; genus LS-NOB. The sequence continues at coordinate 1,057 of JAJDBI010000026.1, read as the reverse complement.
ATCATCTAGAGCTTGGTGGTTAAAAGGATCAAAGAAACGCGACCCTTCAATAACAGAAGGAGAAATCTCAACAAGCTTGATCTCTTTTACAGGAAACTGCTCCACCGCCCCCAAAGTGATTCCGCTACCCTGCCCAACCACCAAAGCGGATTTGGGGTCAGGATGAAATAACATTGGCAGATAACCGGAAAGCAATTGCGTTCTCATATCAAGAGCCAAAGAAGCATCGGTCTTTCCATTCACACGCAGGAAAATATTACCCGATACAGAAAGCTCAGTGGTTACGGTTGTATGCATCCCTTCTTTAAAAAAGAGAATTTTGTTTTTCTTCTGCTCCGCTTCTTTAAGATCCGCAATGCGGTAAGGCATGAAGGAGCCGCTGGAAATCACGGACTTGTCCCAAGGGCCAATTGATTTTGCCGCCAAGATAGAAAACAATAAAATCGCAGGCAAAGCATAAATCTTCATATTGAAATTTAGCTTCGATCCCAAAGCAAGTATCGCTATCCCCAGCAAAACATTTAGAAACACTCCACTCATGAGCGTTGTCTGCAACCCCAACCCCGGTATCAAGAAAAACCCTGCCACGAATGATCCCACGATGGCACCAATGGTGTTACAGGCATAGGCTCGGCCTACGTGGCCGCCCAGGGTTTCCAGCTTTCGCGCCATCAGTTTAATGACCAGAGGAAACTGGGCTCCCATAAAAAAAGTCGGGATAAAAATTAAGGCAAAAATGACCAGGAAGTTTGCAAGTTGAACAGACTCAAACTGTAGCCCCCAGTTTTCATAAATCCACCGGTTAGCAAAAGGGATGTGACCAAATAAGGGAATGATTGAAAGAGCAAATAATCCTATTACTATTTGAGTGACCCCGTACACCTTCATAAAATCACGGAATCTGGAAAGGAGTCGGGAAAAACTAGCCGTTCCTAAAGCCAGGCCCAAAATAAAGACGGTCAGAATCAGGCTGAAAGCATAAACAGAGGAACCGAGCAAAAGCGACAATATGCGATTCCAGGCAACCTGATAAACCAGAGCCACCATTCCCGAAAGC
>JAJDBI010000025.1 GCA_029261435.1 Nitrospinaceae bacterium | reverse complement strand
AGAAAAAGCGGCATCAATATGACCAGTATGGCTCAGAGGGTTTTCATCAAAAATATTCCCAGGAAGATATTTTTAACGACTTTGATATGGATGATATTCTTAAAGGTTTTGGTTTTGGTGGTGGAGGGAGGAATCCTTTTCAAGGCCATGAAAGGTCAGGGTTTGGCAACCCATTTTCTCAGGGGAGACCTCCACAGCGTGAAGCTCAAATACCTCCGATTAAAAAGGAATGTACGATTACTTTTGAGGAAGCGGCAATGGGTTGCCAGCGTACCATTTCTATCGCCAGAAATGGCACTCATGAAGAAACCAATGTGAAAATACCATCAGGGATCGCACACGGGAAGGTTCTGCGTGTAAAAGGAAAAGGGCAAGTTTCCCTGACTGGGAATCGTCGTGGAGACTTGCATTTACTTATTCATGTTCACTCCCATCCCCTTTTTCGTCGTGAAGGACGGGATGTAGTCATCGATGCGGAAATAAAGTTAACCCAGGCACTTTTAGGATCAACCATTGAGGTTGAAACCTTAAACGGAATTAAGTCTGTCAAGATCCCGTCAGGAACACAGAATGGCACGAAGCTTCGGCTAAAAGGAGTTGGAATCAAGTTTTCATCAGGTGTTCGTGGTGACCAGTTGGTAAGGGTTAACGTTCAGATACCCAAGGAGCTCAGCCAAGAGCAACTCCCGCATATTCAGTTTTTACAGGGTACTGGAATTTAAATATTCAAAAAACATGTTTTTCTTTGCGATTGTTGAACCTTATAAAGGGTTCCAAGCATCTTTTAGGAAACCACTTTAAATGGAGTCATTTGTGGCACGAGTAAATTTCAGTTCAGACAATGTAATACATGAAGTTGAAGATGGGACACCTCTCATAGATTTTTGTGATGAGGTTCAGGTTTCTCTATCCTTTGGTTGTACCGAAGGAACTTGTGGGGTTTGTGAGGTTACAGTGGTTGAAGGAAGAGAAAACGTATCCCGAATAACGGAAGAAGAAAAAGATTATTTGTTGCCTGAAGACTTGGAAGAAGGAATGCGGCTCGGCTGCCAAGTTAAAATTCGCAAAGGAGATGTGACATTAAGCTGGAAGAAAGTGAAAACAAAGTAACGGACAGCCTATAAACCACTATCTTTGATTTCGTCTCCCACTCTTTTTATCATCCATTCCTTGATTTCTTCTGCCAGTTTTTTAATATCATCGTCAATTTGGCCCCCTGAACAGATTCTGCTGGCTAATTCTGCATAGTTTATAGATTCGCTTGTTTCTCCAGATTCCTGACATGTCTTGGACATGTTCCAGACTGCTTTTGCTTCCATAAAGCGGTCAGCATTCTTTTTTCCAAGAGAGCGAGAATGTCGAAAACAGATAAGGGATTTCTCATAGCGACTTATCTCTAAATATGCACTCCCAAGGTTTTCTAATAAAGAATACTCAAGGGGGATGATGGCAAACTTTCTTAATTTAGGCAGACCGCGTTCGTATTTTTCAATTGCGCTGGGGAATTCCTTCAAGTTCTTATGGTAATCACCCATTTTTTTAAGGATGATGCCCTGCCCTCTATTATCTCCAAGTTTTCTAGATATTTCGAGGGCTCCATCCAAACATTCGATTGCTTTTTTATGTTTACCGGATTGCATATAGGCCATCGATAAATTTTCTAAAATATTCACTTCTTTTGTCTTGAGGTTAGCCTGATGGGCTAGAGTTTTACCTTCCTTCAAAAAGGTGATGGCAGTCTGAAACTTTTTGACGGTGGTACACAAAAGCCCCAATTCATCAAGAATTTGAACCTGAAACACTTTATTCCCTAATTTCTGTGCCTTTTCTAACGCCAATTTAAAGTTCAACTCTGCACGTTCCAAGTTATTTCCCTTGAAACAGGCCTGTGCCAGCATATGTAATACTTCCATTTCTTTGCTGGCTTTCCCTTCCAAACGAACAAACTCAAGAACCTTGGAAAAACACTCAATAGCTCTTTCATAGTTTCCAGTATTGAGACAACATTGCCCTAATAAATCCAGAGAGTTTTTTTCATCCGCAACATGACCGAGTTTACATGAAAGGCCTTGGGCATCCTCAAGGTATTCGATGGCTTTATCATAATGACCTAATGAGTGAAGTTGTATTCCAAGGGATAGAAGGTTGTTTTTCTCTGATTCAATATTTTCCGATTCTCGAGAAGCCGCCAGAGCCGACTCATTCCATTCTATACACTCTTCGGTTGTATGCCGCATTGGCATCAACACTCTAGCTTCTTTACAATAATCACCACAAAGTTTAGCAATTTTGGCATCCTCTGAACTTTTTTGGGCTGCCCATTTTTGTCCTGCTTGAATATTAAACCAGTCCAGATCAAATAGATTCAAGGCACTTTCTAAGGCATCTTCATCGTTTTCATATAATTCATTGGCCTCTTTAAGAACATCATGATAATAAATAGCTAGATTGCGATGGGTTAGAATTTTTTCTGATGTCCTGATCTCTGCCTTAATGAGTTTATGAATCAGTTCGTGAAAATAATACCTTTTGTTAAGGGTGTCATATTCCAACAGCTTGAGAAGCACAAGCCGTTTAACATGATCCCCATCTTTGTCACCAGCTATACTGGCAACAGCTTTTTCATCAAATGAACCAGAAAAAAGTGCCAGTTTTCGAAAAACTGTGGCTGTCTCTTTTCTCATATCTCGAAAAATAATATTAAATATAGGTTGGACATTTCTATCAACAACCTCCAACTTATCTTTATCTTCAACTAATTCAAATTCGCCCTCAGGCTTCAGTAATGATTTTTCTTCACGAAGCTCACGAATCAACATTTCTGGCGGCAGATCAGGACTCTCTCTTAAATAAGAACCAACGAGACATATTGCCAATGGAGAGTTTCCACATAATTCATTGATCTCCGTTGCCCAACGTTTTACCTTCGGGGCAAGGAAGAAAAGAAGGAGTTCTGCCTCATCTGGAAATAATTCTTTGACCTGTTTGGCCAAAGAGCCCGGGAGTATAATTCTTTCTGCTGATGTAAATATAACCATACCTGACTTCCCAGGTAAAAGACGTTTGACCTGGCTTGGCTTGGAGACATTCTCAATCACCATCAGAAACCTTTTTCCCTTCAATGCCGCACCATAGCGTTGTGTTAGTTCAGCGGGATCATCAGGAATAGGCTCTTTTGGAAATAATGCTCTTAGAACATGAGCCATAGCCTTACTAACAGGTAAAGGTTTGTCTCCGACACCCTTTAAGTCTATATAAAACTGTGCGTCTGGATATTTGGGAGCCAACTGATGAGATAATTCTATAATCAGGGAAGTCTTTCCCACTCCTTTTGCACCATACAGACAAATTGTTCCTCCCCGTTCCCAAGGTCTACCCATAATCTCTAGAATTATGTCTTTTCTGCCAAAAAATGCGAGAACTTTAGCGGGGAGTTGATTTTTAGATAATGCCGGAAAATTACGGGCATTGATCATGGATAATTGACTGAGTAAACTTGAGCTGCTATTGCCGCTGGATGGAGAAGGAGAATTGAATTTGGATTCAGTTCCGACAGGAGAACTCTCGTCGGACTTCTTATTTGTGCCTATTTTATCATCAGCTTTGGGTCGTCCTACTATGAGCACCAACCCTAAAATGACAACTAATAGTATGATTATAACAACAGAAAAATCCATTGGAGGCTGTTCCCGTAACTAAGGACTGGAAAACAAATTCCAAGCGCACAAACTACCGCTTATGGTCTATAGTTAACCCGTTAAAAAATCACATCTAGTGTGATCAGCATTATGCCATTTTCATATGAAATTTCAATGATTTGTATCCATTTATTACCCCTACCCCCGTTTACGAGGGGCGCTAAATGCATCAATTACTGGCAGGTTAAACTTTGAGTCCAATTACAATGTTGTAACAATTACTCGAAAACCGAGGCACAACTTGACTTGTTACTTGGAATTAGTTATATTTTCTTAATTGAACTCTTTAATATAGTCCTGTGAGGCTATCAAGGGAAGAATTAATGTTTGTACCGAAAAAATATTTAACGACCTCCTTTTTGGGCTAAATTTAGCCTTGTTGGAGGTTTTTTTTTGCCTGCTTTTACTTATGAGCTCAACTCTTCTAAACGCAAAAGATATTTCCCGTGCGATCAATCGCATCTCTCATGAAATTTTGGAGCGAAACAATGGTGCCGGGAATATTGCTCTGGTGGGAATTCGAACTCGTGGAGTTGCGCTGTCCCGTCGGCTGAAGGAAAAAATAGAGGGTATTGAGGAAGTAACGGTTGATCACGGTATTCTAGACATCACACTTTATAGAGATGATCTGGCAGAAGGAATCCAAAAACCCGAGTTGAAAAAAACAGAAATTTCTTTCGCACTGGAAAATAAACATATTATTCTCTGCGATGATGTATTATTTACAGGAAGAACCATTCGCGCGGCCATTGACGCTCTCATGGATTTTGGACGTCCCTCATCCGTCCAATTAGCAGTATTGATAGACCGGGGTCACCGAGAATTGCCTATCCGACCCGATTATGTAGGCAAAAATGTTCCCACAGCCAAATCGAAACGTATTCAAGTTCTCCTCGATGAAGAAGATGGTGAAGATAAGGTAATGATTCAGGAGCAATCTAAGTAATGCTTCTTTCAACTAAAAATATATTGAGCACAAAAGAATTATCGAAGCAGGACATCCAACAAATTCTAGATACAGCCGATTCTTTTAAAGAAATTTCCACCCGTGCGATTAAAAAGGTTCCTACACTACGTGGTAAAACAATCATCAACCTGTTTTTTGAGCCCAGCACTCGAACAAGAACTTCATTCGAGATTGCTGGTAAGCGTTTGAGCGCTGATGTCATAAATATCTCTGGCTCCACAAGTAGCACAGTAAAAGGAGAAAACTTAATCGACACAGCGCGAAACCTGGAAGCTATGAACCCGGACATACTGGTAGTTCGTCATCAATGTTCAGGAGCCCCAGCTCTGCTATCACAATTTGTTGACAGCCCGGTCATCAACGCCGGCGATGGATCACATGAGCATCCGAGCCAGGCATTGTTGGATCTATTGACAATACGCTCACGTAAGGGGAAATTAGAAGGTCTCAAGATTGCAATTGTTGGCGATATCAGCCATAGCCGGGTCGCTCGTTCAAATATTAAGGCCATGCAGACCATGGGCATGAAAGTCCGCGTTGTTGGCCCTCCTCCTCTTATTCCTCCGGACATCGAGAGCCTGGGTGTTGAGGTGAGTCATAACCTTACAGAAGCCTTGAAGGATGTTGATGTAGTCATGGTTCTTCGTATCCAGTTGGAAAGACAAAATCAAGGACTCCTATCCAGCCTGCGTGAATACTCAAACTATTTTTGCCTGACCTCAGAAAGTCTTGCTAAAGCGCGTGACGATATTCTCATAATTCATCCTGGTCCAGTCAATAGAGGGGTGGAAATTGCCTTGGATGTGATGGAAAGTCCTCGATCTTTAATTTTAAATCAGGTAACCAGTGGAGTTGCCATTAGGATGGCTCTATTTTATTTATTACTTGGGGAGAATAATGCAAACCCTAATTAAAAACGGTCGGGTCATTGACCCGGCAAATCAGGTTGATGGCTCTTTTGATATTCTGATAAGCGATGGGAAAATTGAAACCATTGCTCCTCATGAAAAAATATCTTCTGGAAGCAAAATAAAAGATGCTCAAATTATAGATGCAAAAGGTTGTGTAGTGGCTCCCGGTTTCTGTGATATGCACGTGCACTTCAGGGAACCCGGCCATGAGTATAAAGAAACGATTGAAACCGGCAGTGCATCGGCGGCGGCTGGAGGTTTTTCCTCTGTTGCTGTTATGCCCAATACATCACCCGTTAACGATAACCGCTCCGTTACGGAACTGATCCTCTCTCAGGCTAAGAAGACAGGTTTGATCAATATTTATCCCATTGGAGCTATCACCAAAGGCTTAAAAGGTGAAACCTTGTCTGATATGGGAGAGCTAAAAGAATCCGGTTGCATTGGTTATTCTGATGACGGAAAGCCTGTCATGGATAGTGAACTGATGCGAAGAGCACTGGAATACAGCAGAATGTTTGACCTCCCTTGCATACAACACAGCGAAATCCTGGATTTAACACGTGGAGGCTGTATGAATGAGGGTGTTGTTTCTACAGAGCTGGGTTTAAAGGGGATGCCTGTTGAGGCGGAAGATATAATGGTCTTTCGAGATATTTGCTTACTCCGAAAAACAGGAGGTCGGCTTCATGTAGCACACATAAGCAGTGGTGG
>JAJDBI010000024.1 GCA_029261435.1 Nitrospinaceae bacterium | reverse complement strand
CGATCAATTCGACATTGATACGCTTTCAAAGTGGTCCCCTCGTGAACTGGAGTTAAGCGGACGTTTGACCCAACCCGTACTTTGCGATGCCGGAGAAACTAATTACCGTCCCATAACCTGGTCGGAAGCTTTTGACCGTGTAATTGAAAAACTCAAGTCAACAACTGCTGATCGATCTTTCTTTTATGCAAGCGGACGTTCCTCCAATGAAGCAGGTTTTCTGTTGCAATTGTTTGCCAGAATGTATGGCACCAACAACGTCAATAACTGCTCTTATTATTGCCATCAAGCTTCTGGAGTAGGACTGAGCCAAAGCCTGGGAACCAGCACTGCAACTGTCGAGCTGGATGATCTTGGTCACGCCGACCTGATTTTTCTTATTGGAGCTAATCCAGCCTCCAACCATCCACGTTTCATGCGCACTCTCATGGATGTCCGCCGCCGTGGCGGGAAGGTGATTGTGATCAACCCTGCAAGAGAACGCGGACTGGAGAATTTCAGTGTCCCTTCTGATATACGAAGCCTGTTCTTTGGTTCAGAAATTGCCAGCCTCTATTTACAACCCCATATAGGCGGAGATATTGCTCTCTTTAAAGCCATTGCTAAAGCCTTGTTGAACAAGTCAGATATCAACCCCGATCTAATAGACCGGAACTTTATTGACAGTCATACACGGAATTTCACGAATACTGAGAACGATATCAGGGCTGAGTCCTGGGAGAATTTAGAATCCTCTTCTGGCATTTCACGTGCAGAAATAGAAAAAACCGCAGACATCTACTCCAAAAGCAAAAATACTGTGTTTGCCTGGGCTATGGGAATCACCCACCATACCTTTGGAGTGAATAATGTCCAGGCCATTGTAAACCTCGCACTCATGCGGGGAATGGTAGGCAAAAAACATGCAGGACTCCTGCCCCTAAGAGGGCACAGCAACGTACAGGGAATTGGCTCGATGGGTTTCACCCCACAATTAAAGCAAGTGGTGTTGGACAATCTCGAAGCAAAATTTCCCGTGACCCTGCCCGCCGAACCGGGTCTTGATACCCTGGCTTGCATAGAAGCCGCAAACAACCGAGAAGTCGATTTCGCCTTCAGTCTGGGAGGCAATTTATATGGTTCAAATCCAGACTCAAAATTCGCTCAGGCAGCCCTTGCCAAAATTGACTTCAGTCTTTTTCTGAATACCACCTTGAATCAGGGCCATTTTCTCGGACGAGGCCGAACCAGTCTCATTCTTCCTGTGCAAGCTCGGGATGAGGAACCGGAGCCAACAACGCAAGAGAGCATGTTCAGCTATATCAGGCTCAGTGACGGAGGCCCTCAACGCTATTCGGGTCCAAGGAGCGAAGTTAAAATAATAGCCGAAATAGCCCAGCGGGTTCTGAAGGATTCCCCTATACCGTGGAAGTCTTTAAGCGAAACAGGAAATATCAGGGATATCATCGGTGCCATCATACCAGGGTTTGATCCCTTAAAAAATATCGACCAGACAGGAAAAGAATTTCATATTAAGGGAAGAATTCTCCATACACCCCAATTTCCTCTACCAGATGGCAAAGCCTGTTTTAAAGTCTGCCCTATTCCTGCCGTTAGGGGAAACAAGGAAAACAGCTTTATTTTAATGACGATTCGCTCGGAAGGCCAATTTAACACCGTGGTTTATGAAACGGATGATCGATATCGGGGAATTTCATCCCGCAATGTCGTTTTGATGAACGAAGAGGATATAAAAAAGAACGGGCTGAACCAGGGCGATACTGTAACAGTGAAAAACAATACCGGAGTTATGGTCGGGCAAAAAATACAGGCCTATCCCATCAAATCGGGAAATATCATGATGTATTATCCTGAAAGTAATATTCTGGTACCGCGCCAGTTCGATCCTCAATCAAAAACACCTTCATTCAAATCTATCGAAGTATTTGTGGAAAAACAGTTATGAAAACAGGCAGCCATCTCCACTTGAAAAACTATTTGTCAGCATTTTTATTATCGGCACTTTTTCTTATTGTGCCGGAACAATCTGCAGCTGTAAATTCCAAGCCCTTTGTGAAAAAAATCAGAGTTGCCGGTAATACTCTCATTGATGCCTATGATGTGGGTACGTATCTTGACTTGGGAAATGGGCTGGCCATGACTCCAGAAGTCATGGATATGGTTGTAAGCGAATTAAAAGCCAACTACCACTATCATGGCTATCCTTCTATAGAAGCCTATTCAATACTTAGGGTTAAAAATGGAGTTATGACCATAAAGGTAAATGAAAAAGACGAGTACCGCTGGGGCAAACCCCGCGCTGAAAGGGCCGTATTGAAAAAAGCTTTTCTAAATGACATAACCCTTTCTAAAACCAGGAAACGGGAAATCATGGAAACCCTGTTGAAAGGCTACCAAAAGCAAAAGAAAATTGAAGAAATTGTGGCAGGGTTTATTGTAGAAAAGCAGAGAAGTCGCATAGAGGGAATTCAATCTCAAAAGAGAGCCCTTATGCGGGAAAAAGTCGCAGACAAAGTTAAAGAGTTTCAAGAGAGAAAGAAAAATATCGAGGAACAGGAAAACAGAAGAGTTGATGAAATGAGAAATCGGATCCTATCCGCCGGACTCAAAAAAATTGACGACTCAACTGAAGGACGCACAAAAATGATTTCCGACGAATATACCGATCTGGACGAATTTCTGGACAACGTAATGTTTGAAGAAATGCTAAATCCCGGGCTTTAACTCAATGCAGAAAGAAATCCCTGAATCTGGGCTTTTTTCTTGGCATCCCCTTTTTTGTAAGTGTTAATCACAGTTTCGACAACGCCTTTTAATTTCCTATCCTGCATCATAAACATAAAATCTTCATAAAGACGTGTCTGTTCTGCTGACTTGTCTGTCTCAGGAACCTGTTCCCTGATTACCGGCCCACGACCGTTCAATAACCAATAAATATTTAAGTCCGTAAAGATGGATAAATTCGACAAAGTCGTCGCCGAGGGTAAAGACTTGTCGTTTTCCAAATCAGAAAGAGATCCCTGTGAAACCTTGATTAATCGAGACAGTTCCATGAGTTTTAATGGGACGGACTTCCTCCATGCTCGTAATCGTTTCCCGGTTGTTTTCTGATTTTCGATTTGACTGCTCATTTGTAAAAATTCCTCCATTATGAATGAAACTACCACCCCTGTTTGAGGGACCGCTTGCCTGTCCCCGCCGGAAGATATCGCAATTCCGATATCGAGGCGTGTTAACAACTTAAGATCATCATAAGGATATTGTGTTAACAAAAAATCAAGATGATGTTACAGTCCCGTCACTTTTCTTTATTTACTTCAAACATAAAAATGAGTTAAGAAAACATCTAAGGCAGGAGGTCATTCATTTAACTGAAAGGCTTAACACTAGCGGGAAGTCAATCGACCTTTTCAAAGCGGTATCCGACACCTCGAACAGTTTTGATGTATTTACCCGCTTCTTTTAATTTGGAACGTAGTCGCTGTATATGCGTGTCAATGGTTCTGGAAAATACTCCATCTCCATATTCCCATATTTGCTCTAGAAGGAAGTCTCGGGTTTTGATTCTTCCTGGATTTTTAATCAGATAGGAGAGAAGTTTAAATTCCGTCAAGGTCAATTCCACCACTTGCCCCTCAATCTGAACTTCATGTTTGCTCAGATCAATCGACAACGGCCCTACCTGAATATACTCTGAAGCTCCGGGATTGTCCTGAAAATGAAAAATGCGTTTTAATAAGCCCTTGACCCTCAGGATCAACTCTCTGGGATTATAAGGTTTAGTCACATAGTCATCAGCACCAAACTCCAAACCTAAAATACGATCCACTTCATCATCACGGGCAGTAAGCATAATAATAGCAAGATCCCGGGTCTTATCATCGGATCGCAAAGCTTTGCAAACATCCATACCATTCATTCGAGGCATGTTAACGTCTAAAATTACCAGATCCGGCACACCAGCCTGTATTTTCTCGAGAGCCGCCTCACCATCAGGAGCAGTATCTATCTCGTAACCTTCCTTGCGGAGTTTCAGTTCCAAGGCAGCTAATAGCTCTTCATCATCATCGACTAAAAGAATTTTGTGAGTCATCTTTTTCCTGATTTAAATAGCATCTATGGTTTTCATCAAAAGAATCCAACTATCTATAAGCCGACTTGGTTTGGCCTGATGTATTAATCATATACAAAATTATTCAACTGGAAAAACTCAATACTATCTGAAACCATCCAGTCAATACATGACAAAAGACCATGGTCAGAATCCAATTCTTTTAATTGGCACCAGGGACGCGTTTCAGCGAAATTTCTGGACTCCTGAATGTTAACCGTTTCATCGTGAAGACCATGAACTATACGTATTGGGATATTTTTGGTTAGCGGTAAAGAATCCCATTTTACGGCATCTCGAAATAAATTTGTATTTAAATTTACCACTCTATTGTAGCTGTAATGGAAGACCCGTATCAAGTCTGGAGTGGAAGAAAGAGAGTTCTTATCCCAACCCATACTCTCCATCCAGCGATTGAGAAAATTAAAACCAGGAGCCATCAAATAAAGGGCTTTTACCTCTATTCGAGTTTCTGCTATTAGTGCCGCAATATAAGCCCCCATGCTACTGCCAATTAAAGCAACATCCATATCGGGGTTCCCATCAATGATCTTTTGTACCAATGATATCTGTTTTGTCAGAGTCAGGTTTTCAAAATCACCCTGTTGTAAGTCTGGAATTGTGATTGAAAGGCGAGCATTTTCAAAACGCTTTTTAAAAATACAGGCTTTTTGAGAACCAGGTCCTGATGCAAACCCATGCAGGTAAATGAATGCAGTCATGTCAAAACAGTTTTAGCTTGATGAGACACATCATCCAAAGCTTGTACATTTTCTCGCATTTTCAACAATAGCATCAGTCCCGGTAGCGCAGCTAAAAATGTAACCAGAAAAAATAGCAGCCAGCCAAACTCATCGACTAGAATACCCGATGTCGGTCCAACAAACACTCTCCCCAGGGAAGCCAATGCCGACAACAAGGCAAACTGTGTTGCAGTGAAGTTATGGTTACACAACGCCATCAAAAATGCCACAAAAGCCGCAGTCCCCATCCCCCCTGCCAGATTTTCAAAACCAATTGTAAAAACCAGCATAGGATAGCTCTTCCCGAGCATGGCCAAAACCATGAATGACAAGTTCGAAACAGCCTGTAAAACGCCAAAAAGAAAAAGTGAGCGAAAAAGACCCAAACGTGCCATGAGAGCACCACCAAATAGAGCCCCCACTATCGTAGCAGCAAGCCCCATACCTTTATTGATGGCCCCCACTTCTCCCACAGAAAACCCCACTCCCCGAATCAAAAAGCTTGTAGTCAGGCTTCCTGCAAAAGCATCGCCCAGTTTATAAAGAACGATCAACGCCAGCATCGCCCAGGCACCCTTCCGTGAAAAGAATTCAACCAAAGGTCCACTAACTGCCTCCTGTAGGGTTTTGGGTGGAGTCCCAGGATCTTCGGGTTCAGGCCCCAGCCAAGTGGCCATCATCCCCACAACCATCAACCCTGCCATGATCATATAGGTTGATTGCCATCCCAAAATACCTGACAAGATCAAAGCCAGCGCCCCAGAAATCAGCATTGCAACTCGATACCCCATTACAGAGACCGCCGCCCCCAATCCTCTCTCTTTCTCTCTCAGCACTTCTGCTCGGTAAGCATCGACAACGACATCCTGGGAAGACGAAGCAAATGCTAAGCCAAAGGCCAGAAAAGCAAGCACCCAGGGTGCTTTGGCGGGGGACACCAGGCTCATCGTAAAAATCAAAATAAGCAATAAAGCCTGAAACACCAAAACCCATCCCCGTCTGCGTCCAAATAAAGGAAAGGTGAATCGGTCAAGCAATGGAGACCATAGGAACTTTAATGTATACGGCAAACCTACCAGAGTGAAAAGGCCAATGGTCTTGATATCGACTCCTTCTACCGTCAACCAAGCCTGCAAGGTCCCACCCGATAATGCCAGGGGCAGACCTGAGGAAAACCCTAAAAATAGAATAGTAGCCACTCTTCGGTTTAAAATTGAACTCATTTTTTATCTATATAAATTAATAATTTACATATTAAAACTTAATATTTAACGAGAAGTTAGAATCATCCCGCCCTTTGTTATCCGAATCCCTTATAACATTAACGCTGGGTAGTTTCAGGTATTTTACTGTGCTCTCCCAGTAGATTATGCCAGTATGGACAATTGACATCTGCTAGCATCATTAAATAAAATTGATAGACAGGGTCTAATTATAAACTGGCGTCATACCTATAAATTCTTGTTTTCATATAACCTTTTCTTGCTTTTTTACCGATATACAGATGAACCAAGAGACTAAATTATGAAAAACATGGAATCCCTGCAACTGGTCAAAGAGCAACTCAAAATAAAGGCTGTCGAGTTGCGCAAAGCCCACGAGGAAAATGGGAACGTAAAAAAACAAATTAAAGACCTGATCACTTTCAATCAAACTGAGGTCAAAAAACTCAAAGAAGTCGTCAAACAAGCTGAGAGAGAGGCCGCAGAGCAAAAAAGCCAGGCAGAGGCAGCTCGTCTCGCAAAACATGTTGGAGTAGAAGCCGGTAAAAAGGAAAAACAAGAAGAGGAAGCCGAAATCGCATCACGCCTAGAAGCTAAAATGGACGAGAAGATGAAGGGCAAAATGATGGAGCTTTCCAACCGCGCTGAAGCTCTCAAAGAGCGCGTTGAAAAGGAAAAAAGCACAAATAAAAAGTTTTCGCGCGAACGAGATGTTTTGATGAAAGAGTTAAAGCGACTCCGTCAGGACACAGGGACTACTGACAACCTGAAAAAGAAGATTGAAAACCTCAAGGCAGAACTAACCAAAGCCAAAAAGACCTCCATGTCATCAGGTGCTGTCACAGAGGATATTGTTAAAGAAAAAGACACTCTCATCAAAAAATATGAGGATATGCTATATGGGGGTATGGATGCTGGTGAGGACGGTATGCTGCCTTCTGAAATCATTCAGGAATTGAAGGAAGAAGTCGAGGATCTGGAAAAAGAACGCCGTAGAATGATCGTCGATATGGAAATGCTCAAAGAAGACAATGCCGAGATGGACATGAAGCTCACCTTGTTGGAAGAAGAGAAAGGTAGAGCCGGTAAGGGTGGTGGTGGTGATGGTGGAGATTTCCGACCTGTTGAAGGTCGTTCAGCACAGACCTCTGAGTTTTCAGGGGGATTGGAAAACTTTCTCATCACCTATTCTGACATGATCACTCTTATTCTGGTGGTCTTCGTTTTGATGTACAGCGTTTCCAAGTTGGACGAGAACAAATTTGCCGAAGCACTTTCATCGTTCCAAACAAAAAGAATGCGTATTGAAAGCGTCAATGTCCGTTTAAGCAAAGCTGAAATGAAAATGCTGGAACGCGTAAGGGAATTAGTTAAGGATAATGTTGATGCAGAAAGTCTTGCCCGCAGTGACACGCGGACTATCCTTCACCGTCTTCCTACCTCAGACCTTTTTAATCCTGGTGAAGCCTTCTTTAGTGAAGGCGCGGAAGACCTGATCATTTCTACAATAAAGGAAGATATGCAGGAGGGTGTCAAGCAGGTCATGATTGATGGACACACCGATAACGTTCCAATGAAGAGCGCAAAGTATCCTTCTAACTGGGAACTTTCTTCTGCCAGGGCTTCAAAAGTAGCTCGATTTATCATAGAAAAAATGCGTTTTCCTCCTGACAGAATTGTCGTAACAGGGTACGGGGAATTCCGCCCTCTTAAAGAAAACATCAGTGATGATAACCGTGCTGCTAACCGCCGGGTCGAAATCAAAATCCTGAAGGCACTGGAAGTTGCTAAAGATGAATCCAAAAAAACAAGGAGAACGACGCCAGCTCGAGGAAAAAATGAAGCCTCAAGTTTAAGCTTGAAACAACCGGCGAAATAGCTAATGGCAGATACAGAAAGCCTGTTATATTTTTGAGGCAGTTTTTTGACTGTTTTTAGAGTAAAATCACTAATAATTCATTAAACCACCGTTATTTAGTTATGGAATCTACAGAAAAATCTATTATCGGCCAGACGGATGCTGAAGAACCAATTCTAGATGAGACTCCGCAAAAACCAGATATAACCTCAAAGGTATCGAAAGAAGCCATTAAAAAGGCTCAAAAAGCACTCAACAAAACAGATGAGGAAATGCTGTTTTCTAATCGGCAAGACTTTTTAAGGTTTAACCGGTTCAAAATAGATCGAACCCTGGTCACCCTTTCTGAAATTGACCGCCTGATATTTCTGGTTGCTCCACGCCTGCTTCACGTACATCAGGAAGGTCTCCCTGGCTACTTTGAAGGTGACCCGCCCTGTGGCATTCATAATTTCAATTTAGACAGAGAAGCACAAATTGCCGCTGAGAAACTGTTTCCAGACGTCATCATCCGCAGAAACCCCAATCTGAAGCCAGTCATCCATACAGCACTGCTCATGGGCAGTGTTGGATCCATTGCCCAGACCAAAAAGTCTGACCTTGACTACACTTTGCTGGTGAATAAAAAAGATTTCACCGAAGAGAGTATGAAATTGTTTCAGAAAAAGCTGAACTTGATAGAGACATGGACCTGGGACAATTATAATCTTGAGACCCATTTTTTCATCAATGATTACGAAGAGGTTAAAAACAATATCTTCGGTGAAAGTGACAGTGAAAGCACAGGGTCCGCCCTGGCAAAGCTCCTGAAAGAAGAAATGTATCGAACCATGATCATTGTTAGTGGCAAGGTCCCCTTCTGGCTGATTTCTCCGGTGGATTGCGATGACAACCGATATTACGAATTGTATAAAAAGTTGCTAGAAGGACAAACCCTGCTCAAAAAAGAAGAGTTCATTGACATGGGAAATGTTGATGACATCTCTCAAGGAGAGTTTTTTGGTGGATCTATATGGGCGCTGATCAAATCCTTCAAATCTCCTTTCAAGACACTCATGAAAATGGGAGTGCTCGAAGAGTATATGTTTGGCGACACAAAATCGAACCTTCTATGTCACCAAATTAAAGACAAATACTTTAACGATATCCCCTATCTCGATATAGACCCCTATCTGGGCATGTTTGAGCGAGTACAAAAGTTTTTCACAGAATCAAAGTCAGAGGAAGAAGTCGATGCACTCAGACACGCATTTTACTTAAAGGTGGGGACCCAGGTCACCGCCGATGAGTTTGAAAAGGGATCTGATATTTGGAGAAAGAGCACCCTGATTAAAATGCTTAAAGAGTGGGGATGGACTGCAGACAAAATTGAGAAGCTGAACCAGTACTCCAATTGGCAAATGATGCACAAGGTAGATTTGGGAAACCGCATCAATAAAATTTTGATGGCTTCCTATAAAAATATTTCTGAAAAGAACAAGACCCTTGATCCCAGCGAAAGCTTGATCACGGAAAAAGACACCCATCTTTTGGGTCGAAAACTTTTCAGCTTCTATAGAGCCGCCCCTAACAAAGTTGATAACCTGGGTGCTTTGGTCGATGGTAAAACGGCTGAAAATGAATTGACTTTTATTTTGGAGCAAAAAAGTAGAACCGACAAACCAGAATGGTATCTGGTTCGAGGCAGGACAAGGGCTTTTTTGGAACAAATAGACAAAGATGACATCATCAGAAAATCATCAACCCTTCCATTCCTTCTGGCATTTACCGTTTTCAATAATCTATATAGTGAAAACACCGAAGTATTGTTGAGAT
Source organism: Nitrospinaceae bacterium (assembly GCA_029261435.1). Taxonomy (GTDB): domain Bacteria; phylum Nitrospinota; class Nitrospinia; order Nitrospinales; family VA-1; genus LS-NOB. The sequence goes on along the minus strand of JAJDBI010000024.1, from coordinate 2,141 downwards.
CTGAAGGAGATAGCATTAAAGAAAATGACTTGGTTTCACTATTAAAGATTCTCAAAAACTTTATCGAGTCCGTCAACATTGCGGCGCTGTCAAATGAGGATTTACTGGGCGAGGCAAGAATCAACCAGTTATTTCTGCTGGTGGATTTCGGCAATCCGCCACCACCTGAAATCACTATGGGAAATATCAGGGATTGCACAAACAACGATGAATTGAATCAATTTATCAACAAACGGATCGAGCGAACAAAAAACATTACCTCTATTTATTTGACCTCTTGGGGTGAACTTTTTTGCAAATCGTATGCGGGGTTAAACTGTATGCCACGATGCATCACCGACCTGAGCACCCAGCTGACCCCGGAAAGGGTTGAAAGGTTGGATTTTCTTAAGGTTTACATCCCCAGCGGCCGAAAAGAAATACTACAGATACCTTGGCTGAATAATTATATTTCACGCTCATTAAAGATTCGAGCCACAGCTCATAAGGAAAAAGCCGCAAGTAAAAACTAAAGCTTTTTCCTCTGTTTAATCAAACTCTATGGCCACAGCAACTCAGGAAGCACAAGGCACCACCGCTGACGCAGGGCAGGAGGAGCGTCAGGAAACAGGAATAGATACTGGCACCTTGATGGGAGTCCTTGCCGGGATATTTCTCATTGCCGTGGCAATCGTTCGTGGCGGAGATGCCGGGGTCTTCATCAATATCAACAGTGCTCTGATCGTGCTTGGAGGATCAATAGCCACAGCTTTTATCGCATTTCCTGCAAAGAAGATCACCACGCTGATGCCGGTTTTATATAACGCCTTCAAGCCAGGCGTTTATGAGCCGGAAGATTATGTTGATGACATTATGAGGCTGGCCTCTAAATATCGTTCCGGGGGTATGAAGCAACTGGAAAATGAAGAAGGCAAAGTAGATAACCGTTTCTTGAAAAATGGGATCGCAATGATCGTGGATGGTTATAATGCTAAAGAGATTCACGAGCTTATGGACCGGGAAATGAACGCAATGCTCGATCGACATAACTCAGGACAAAAAGTTTTACGCTTCATGTCCGTTCAAGCCCCTGTATTTGGAATGGCAGGCACGCTGATCGGTCTGGTGCAGATGTTAATGCATATTGACGATCCATCAACCATTGGACCTGCTCTGGCTACAGCGTTGATCACTACATTTTATGGCCTCATGCTGGCCAATCTCGTTCTCACCCCGCTTGCAGCAAAATTGAGCATGAGAACAGACATGGAAGGTGTTTTGGGAAGATCAATTCGAGTGGGAATCATTGGGATCCACGACAGGGTCAATCCGCAAAAAATACAGCGGAACATGAACGCTCTCCTTCCACCATCGCAACAGAGGGAATAAGAATAAATGTCAAACGTTGATGAGATGATCACATTAGTCCTGAAAGAGCCCAAGCAGGACGGGGGCGATTTCAGCGGCTTTGACCTAAAAGGCGTGAGCCTCAACGGTGCCAGCTTTGTTTATGCCACTTTGGTTGAAGCAAATATAGACGACTCCGAATTGCGTGAGATCGACTTTTCACAGGCCTCTCTGGAAAAGTCATCCATGAAAAATGCCAAGATCAAGAACCTGAACTTTACAGGGACGAATCTTGAAGGGGTCAATTTCGAAGGTTCCACTCTTATAGATTGTTGTTTCAAGAATGCCAATCTAACAAGTAGCGATTTCTCTCAAACAAAATTGACCGACTGCGACTTCCAGGGAGCAAACCTGGGCCATGCCAGCTTTTATTCCGCCACTATAGATAATTGCAATCTGGCATTTGCCAGAATGATGTACACATTCATGAAACAAGTCGTCATCACTAAATCCCGCTTGGGGGGAATCAATGCACGAGGTTCTGACTTCAGCTTTTCCAAGTTGACGGAAGTGGATTTAAAGGGTTGCATCCTTAAATATGCCGACCTTAATTCCTGCACTTTTAAAGAAGTCAATTTGAGCAACTCAAATCTCATTGGTGTGGAACTGAAAGACGCTCAATGCAAAGGGATAGTGTGGGAAGAAGCCAACCTTGAAGGGTCCGACCTGACGTATGCCAATATGGAGGGAGGCAATCTTAAAAATGCCTTTCTTCTGGAAGCTAATTTACATGGCACCAACTTCACCAATGCCAA
>JAJDBI010000023.1 GCA_029261435.1 Nitrospinaceae bacterium | reverse complement strand
CAGCCACTGCCTAACGTTTCGAGTATTTTTATTTTTCTATTGCCAGGTGTTTCAACATCTAAAGGGACATAAATGTTTCCGCTCAATTGGATAGCCAGTAGTGCAATGACGGCATCGATAGATTTTGGTAAATTTACCGATATGGGTTGATTAACTATATTAAACTCAGTATTAATCCAATAAGCTAGGGAGAGAGAACTTCTCCACAATTCACTGAAGGTGATACCTTGACCACCATCGATAATTGCCGTTTTATCGGGGAACTTGTCTTTGGTGCTTTTGAGGTATTCAATCGCCAGTTTTTGCATTTCTTTCATGATCAAAATGGGTTTTGAAAATATTTGCTATGGAGCCAGTTGCAAAAAACAAAAAAATAATATGGGCCGCCGGAATTCTTCTGGCAGGGCTTGTCACTTTTAAACTGATCTCCATCATCACGGGAACTGACTCCAGCCGAGCCAATGTGTTGCTGATCACTTTGGATACCCTGCGTCCCGACCATTTGAACACATACGGTTATGAACGCGACACCAGCCCCTCTCTTAATGAATTAGCGAAAGACAGTTTTGTTTTCGACCAGGCTTTCACGGTGGCGACCACTTCGGGGCCATCACACGCAACAATACTTACAGGATTATACCCCGCTCAGCATGGGTTGCTAGATAATGGTCAAGAAATAAATAATGAGACCCGAACGCTGGCCGAAATTCTTGGGCAGACTGGATACGATACTGCCGGGTTCGTAGGCTATTACGCACTTGCAGAAGAGTCGGGACTCGATAAAGGTTTTCAAGTTTTTGAGTATCATCCTATCGTGAGCCATGACCATGATGAAAAGGAGCCCGAAGATGATGCAAAAGGATTTGCGGCGGTCGATGGATGGCTGGAGTCCTGGGCTCAGACTTCTGAAGATTCACGCACACCATTTTTTGTCTGGATGCATGTTCAGAATATTCACGAAAGTTATGATCCTCCGGCTCCCTACAACACCATGTTCCAGAAGATCTCTGATTTGCAAATATTTGAAGGATTCGACGGCGAATTCGATGTGCATTGCTCCAATGATCTGGCTAAAGCCTGGAGGGCTGGAACCTTACCACCGCACTTCAAGGATGAGGCGACAGCCTTGTATGACGGAGAAATTCGCTTTGTAGATGATCAACTGGGTCGGATTTTTACAATGCTCAAGTCAGAAGGAATTTACGATGATACGGTGATTGTGGTCGTTTCTGACCACGGAGAAATTTTATTTGAACTTTATGAAAATGGTTTTTATAAAAAAGGTCCCGGCCACACTGCCCGTTATTCAGATGCTTCAATACAAGTACCGCTAATATTAAAACCGGCGGGATTTCATAATTTTGAAAAGACAGCACGCATGAAGCAGTTGGTCTCCACTGTTGATCTGGTTCCTACTCTTTTAGAGCTGCTCAAGCTTCCGATTCCTCAAAACCTTCCGGGCCAATCCTTGGTAGCAACTATGCATAAGTTGGGTACTGCAACTAAAAAGGAGAAAATATTTTTCCACGAAATCTCTTATGGAGTGGAATACTCAGGAGTTCGTACTGATCAGTGGAAGTTTGTGATCAAAAATGAAAAAGGTATTGAAAGCTCTATGCTGACAGACCTGGTTAATGACCCTGAAGAAAATCGTTTCGAGCTATCGTCTTCGAAGACTCAAGAGATGCAAGTGCTGTTAAAGGGATGGAAGAAAGAAAATCAGTTCAGGGCTCAAACGAGCGAAATATCAGAAGCGATGAGGACAGCATTGAAAGAGGGAGGGTATCTACGCAAATGAATGATACGTTACCTTCCCCAAAAAAGGTGCTGGTGGTTCTTTTGCTGATGGATGCTGCAGTGGGTGCATTGCACCTGCTGTTTTCTGCCCATTCTAAAATGGGTTGGTTTTTCAATCTCACCTATGAAAAAAACCTGCCTACCATTTATTCCAGTTTTCAATTCCTGCTCGTCGCCGGTGCGGCGGCTTTTTGTTATGTCGTAGAAAAAGCATCAGGTCTTCAAAAAATATGGGGCTGGTTGGTGGTCACTTTTTGCATGTTGGGATTGGCCATTGATGAGAGCTTTCAAATCCATGAAGTTCTTATTGACCAGATCATGTCAGGTCCGGCCGGAGAAAACCTGAGGTACTATTTTGGTGTTACCCGGGATGCCGATTCATTATTGTGGACAGTGGTTTTTGCTCCTGTGATGATTCTTGCCGGGACAGGGCTGATGATTTTCTATTATTCTAGATTACGAAGCAGCTCTCACTTGTTTCCCTTTGCCTTTTTACCACTTTGCCTCTTAGCATTGTCGGCTGGACTCGAATTTGTTGAAGCGCAAATATTGAGCACACTTTCTGGGGATTCATTGATCCTTTATCAACAATTTGCTTTTATAGAAGAAATGGCTGAGCTTTTGTCAGCGACCCTTTTTTTGTGGATTCACTACAACTATGCAATATGGCGAAGATCCCAGGATGGTTAATGCAATAGGAAGAAAGGGTAATAAGAAATTTATTTTCTTTCAAACCATGGTTTTTATGACAGAGGGGCCAAAGAGGGGAAACTTCTTCTCAAGAAAATAAGGACCATCACCCACCGTTCTTTCCTGAAATTCATCAGAAAGGAAAACATTCATAATATCCTGAGGTCGTTTGAACTCTGGTAGGCTACCTTTTTTAGAGTCTGTTGCCTCTGTGTTGAAGGAGGATCGAACGATTTGTAATTCGATGAGTAGTTTGGCAAAGTCTCCACCGGCGACAGCATCGGCTTTTTTCATTTGTGCCGGGGTCAGATCATTGAGGCAAGAGCATGTCTGATTAACAAGTTCCATACCTGTATTGACGGCTAAAAAAAAGGTTTCTTGAATCTAAAAGTGTTTGAAAAACCAAGTTTGAAAGGAAACCATTGATTTTATATTGATTGGCGTGAAGATGTTTTTTTGTTTGATGCTTCTCCTGCCCACTTCAATAGGGAATTTCAGGTTACCAATCATAGCTCGGGGCTCTCAGAGAAAGAACTCTCAGGAAGAGATCTGTACTCACTTCCAGGTATGGGAGCTTGTGACTCCATCTTTTCATGGGAATGCGAATGGTTGTCTTCTGGAAACCCAAATTCATCGGGGGCGATGGTATGTGAATATCCATGCATCTGCATTAAAAATAAAAATACTCCCGCATAAATAAGCCCGGTGTTAGATATTGTGCTGATTTGTAGAAAGGATTTGGTATGACGCCATTTAAACAGCAAAGCAACCATTAGACACAGGGCAGTAATTTGCCCTAACTCAATTCCCAGGTTAAAGGACAGGATTCGTAAGACTATCCCTTCCTCTCCCAGGGGTAATTGTTGAAGCCTTGTGGATAACCCCAACCCGTGAATCAGACCAAATATAAATACAGCCCAAGTCAGATCGGGTGATTTTTCAAAATACTTGCGAAACCCTCCAATATTTTCATAACCGATATAGCAAACGCTTAAAGCAATCACAGCATCTATTAAAAAATAGTTCACCGTAACTCCCATCAGGGTTGCTGAGATGAGGGTTATGCTGTGCCCTATCGTAAAAGCGGTTATGTATTTGATCACATCCATGAAAGTGGTGAGAAAAAAGACAATACCAAAAACAAATAAAAGATGGTCGTAGCCCGTCAACATATGGGTTGCACCAATCTTTAAAAATTGAAGATTCCCTCCATCCAGAATAGTTTGTTTTTCCGCCTCAGACATTCCATGTGCATGAGCCAGTGAAGGCAGGAGCAGCGCAATAAGCAGGGTATAGATTTTCATAGATTATTTTCAATAATTTGATATTTACAAATCGCAGCTACCTGTGTTTTGAATATCGGGATTCATCAGTAATAGATTGAGAGATTATTTTTGCTGCGGATCAGTGAGTTATTCTGACTTGAGAGGGGTGTAATAGCAGGTCAATCATGCGCAACAATAACACAATTTCGCCCTCTGATTTTTGCATTATAAAGTGCTTTATCAGCTTTGTTGAGCAACACTTCAGGAGACAGATCGGAGTTGGGGACAATGCTTGCCACACCCAGGCTTGCTGTTACAAAAGGACTGATACTGCTTAATCTATGCTCGATCTTCAAGGTCTCGATTTCAGCCCGGATTTTCTCAGACAGTTTGACAGCATCTTTCTGCTCAACATTCGGTAAAACGATTACAAACTCCTCCCCGCCATACCGTGCGAGTATATCTGCGGGTCGTCGCAATGATTCCGATATTGCTTTAGCCACTTTTATCAGGGACTCATCTCCAGCCTGATGTCCGTATGTATCGTTGTATTTTTTAAAATAGTCGATGTCCAGCATGATTAAGGAGAGAGGTGATTTCTCACGCTTTGTTCGTTTCCATTCTACTTTTAGAACCTCATCAAAATAGCGGCGATTATGTATTCCTGTCAATCCATCGTTAATTGCAAGATCACTGAGGTATTCTTCAACATCCTCGTAGTATTTAAAAAAATTTATAGGGGACAGTAATCCTACAAACTCATCATTATCCATGACTAGAAGGTGGCGGATTCCAGACTGGCGCATTGTTTTATTAGCTTCAGCCATAATCGTCGAGCCTTTGATCGTTTTTATGGGAGAGGACATGATTGCGCCAACAGTTGTGGTTTTTACAGAATATCCTTTTGCCGCAACTTTGTGAGTGAAGTCTGCCTCTGTCACCACTCCGGAATATTCAAGAGACTTGTTCTTGACCAGAATCAGAGGGGCTTTCATTGACTTCATAAATTTTGCGACTTCCTTAAGCGTTGAGCCTTCGTCAACAGAAAGGACAGGAGAAGACATATATTCTCTGACTGTTTTATCTAATATGATTTTTTTCTTATCATTCATTTTGCGTTGCCAAAAATAGGGTTGCCAGTGACAGCCATAATTTTATACTTATCCTGTATACAGGAAAACCTTTTTAGAAGTAGGCTTGAATTAATAATGTTTGAGATTTTTGACAGGGATTGATTCAAATTTTAGCATTTATTTTTATTCCCACAAATAAAACATACCTTGATAGGACTATAATCAGAGGCCTTCATCTTAATGATAGAGCTATTTTGTCCTCGGTTAGATTAGAAAAGCTGCGAACTCGCAACCACTGAATTACAACCTTGAAATGAACCGCAATGATTTGAGAATACTTTATTGTCGTTTAGGATGTTAAAATTTTTAATTAATACCGAATCTGCTCAGGTTATAAAAAAATGAGTTTGCTGACAGCCCGACCATCTTCAACTGCATTCACTGCGGAAGATCCTTGCTTTCTAGATGCGGATGAACGTCCGGATTGGCAAAGCCAGTTTGGCAATAGTCAGCCTATAAAGCTGGAAATTGGTTTTGGAATGGGAGATTTCCTGATTGAAATGGCGACCCGAGAACCTGATAGCAATTTTGTCGGAATTGACTTTTCCCAGGATGGCATTCGAAAATTATTGACGCGAATAAAAAACCGTCACTTAAATAATATTCGTGTTGTTTATGGCGATGTCCGGGAGAAAATCCCACTTCTATTTCACGATGGTGAATTGGACACGGTCTATATAAATTTACCTGATCCCTGGCCGCGAAAGAGGCATTTTAAGCGCAGGTTGATTAAGCCGGGTTTGGTAAAACTGATAGCAGGGAAATTGGCTCGAAATGGTCACGTCCACCTGGCCACCGACAGCGAACCTTATGCTCGGGAAATGTTGGAATATTTTAATGCGGAGCCTTTGCTGAAAAATAAAAATCAACAGACCGGTATTGTGGAAATCCGTCACCATTTGCCTAAAACAAAATACGAAAAAAGTTTTATCTACGCAGGAGATAAAATCCATTATCTGGAATATTCCCGTTTAACCTCAGATGGGCAGATCGAAAACGAAGAACCTTCTGTAAAGAGAGTGACCAGTGAGCCTGAAGAGAATGAGGAGCAAGTTGTCAGCAATGACGACCTTCTGATTAAAAAATTTCAGGATGCTGAAACTAAAGCGCAGGATGCTTGTGACCTCAAGCAAATTGGCGATAATCTAGTCTATGCAGGAGAGAGGCAATGGGCCGAAAAGGTTTATAGAAAAGCAGAAGATAAAGCCGAAGATAGTTTGGATTTGAATTGGCTCGCCTACAGCGTTTCCGAAGCACTCGGTGATAAAGTGTGGGCGAAGAAATTATACGATGAAGCCGAAAACAAAGCGGAAAGCAGCCTGGACTTAAACTGGCTGGCTTTCAGTATTACTGAAACGCTGGGCGATAAAAGTTGGGCGAAGAGATTGTATGAGAAGGCAGAGAGCGATCCGGATAACATCCGTGAACTTTGTGACCTGGCGGACAGTATTTCTGAGACATTTGCGGACAAGGAGTGGCAGACACAAGTTTATAAGAAAGCCGAAGACATGGCGAAAGAACATTCCGAATTTTATGAACTTGCCGACAGCATCTATACAAAATTTGGTGATGAAGAATGGGCTAGAGAACTCTATATGAAGGCAGAAGACACGGCAGAAGACAGTTGTGATCTTCATAGTCTGGTCGAAAGTCTTTGTGTAAAACTTGGCGATCAGGAATGGGCCCGAAAAGTTTATTTGAAGGCGGAAAGTCTGGCCCGGGATAGTAATGATTTTTGCGGGCTGGCCGACAGCTTGTGTGAAAAACTGAGGGATAAGGAATGGGCCCGGAAGTTATATGAAAAGGCAGAGAAAAAAGCTGTGGAAAGTTTTGAGTTCCGCTGGCTGGCAGATAGCCTGTGTGAAAAGCTGGATGATAAAGAATGGGCCCAAAGGTTATATAGAAAAGCCGAAGATAAGGCGCAAGCCAGTTATGAGTTTCGTTGGCTGGCTAAAAGCCTGAGTGAAAACCTGGTGGATGAAAAATGGGCTGATGAGATTAACCTGAAAGCAAAAAACCTTTCACTCAGTTGTAACCAAGGGTGAAATTGTTTGCGCGTGATGCTATTCAATGCAGGCTTCTATATCCCGGGTGATGATTGCTATGATTTCACTTTTCAAGGTTTCGTTCAGATCTTTAATTCCAGTTTCATCGCAACCTTCAATTTTCCATTCATAACCTTCGAATAGTTTTTTTTCTGCGCATATTTTTTTGACTTCAGCGGCAGCTTCTTCCTTTGTGGCAGATTTTAAGGGGGCTTCCAGATTGGTGTTGACCGGAATATGCCCAACATTTAAATCATAATGAGCCGTGAACCCATCCCAGAAAATATTTTCATCTGTTTCTTCCTGTTCGAGTCGTTCTATGATGTCGTCCGATAACTTTTCGTCAAAGGTGTTGATTCCTCCGTCTTCGCACTCTTCAATTTTCCATTCATAGCCGTCGAATAACTTCTTTTTATCTATCATTCTTTCAACTTCTTTATTGGCTTCTTCTTTAGTGGTTCGGGATTTCAACCGCACCTCCAGATTGGCATTGACATAAATATTACGAACTTTTATTTTCAAATCACTCATTATTAATCCTCAGTACCTGCTAAAAGGTTTTATTCAATTCGGAATTCTGCTTTTTAGGATTAGAGTTGAAAAACAGGATTAGGATTTAACATTCTTGTCTATTTTTAAAATAATGTTGAAATAGGGGGAATGTAAGGTTTGTATTGTCTATCCGACTTCATTTCTAATGACTAAAATTTAAGGAGAAGGTTATGCCGCGCATACAGGCGATAGCAGAAGAAAATGCCGAAGGAAAGGTTAAGGCTGTTTATGATGAGCTGAGGTCTGTATTTGGCAAAGTCCCCGGCGTGATGAAAGCCTTGAGTCCGTGGCCGGATGTTTTAGAGCTATACGCCACCCGAATCGGAATGATCATGTTATCTGAAACTCAGTTAACGCGTTCAGTCAAAGAGATGATTGCGGCATTGGTTTCGAAGATCAACAGTTGTGACTATTGTTTGACCTACCACAAGGGTTTTATGGTCGATGCGGGGCTTTCATCTCAAGATGCGGAGGCCGTGGTCGCGGACTATCAAACTGCTGCAATACCCGATGCTGAAAAAAAACTACTGGCCTATGTGGAAAAGGTGACACGCCATGCCAATAAAACCACCGATTCTGATGTGGAAGGACTCAAAGAATGCGGCTGGTCGGAAGGACAGATCCTCGAAGCTACTTTAGTTGTGGGATTGTTCAGTGACATCAATCGCTGGGTCGATGCACTGGGATTTCGTTACGAAGACGACCAGCCAGCGTGACGCTGGACTCGGTTAGCAAAGGGTGGTCGCGGCTTAATGAGTTATTTCCCATTGCCTCCACGGCTAGTGGGGGAAAATTTTCGCGATAAACACAATACCCACTGCAACGGGGGTGATGTAGCGGATGAGGAATTCCCAGCATTGCGCCCATGGAAATCTGAACTCATTTTCCTGCTTCTCGATTTCTTCATGCGCGTTTTTGGTGCCCCAGACCCAACCGACGAAAACTGCCGTCAACATGCCGCCTAACGGTAGTAAATAATTAGAAGCGATGTTATCGACATGGTCGAAGAAGTTCATCCCGAGCAACTTGACGTCAGCCATGACCCCGAATGACAATCCACTGGGGATGCCAAATGCGAAAATTGCCGACCCGACAATCAGCACAGCTTTTCTCCGTTGCCATCCACGCTGGTCGATGAAGTAGGCCACGACCACTTCCAGCAGGGAAATCCCCGAGGTTATGGCGGCAATGGCCAAAAGGATGAAGAAGATGACGGCAACGCCATGACCCATCGGCATACTGGCAAAAACGGTGGGCAGAACGCTGAAAACCAGTCCCGGGCCTTCGGTGGGTTCGAGTCCCATTGCGAACACCGCCGGAAAAATGACCATGCCGACCAGAAGGGCAATGAGGGTATCGAAGATCACAACATATACGGTGCAAGAGGTCAGGTTTTCTTTTTCCGACAGGTAACTGCCGTAGGTGATCATGCACCCCATTCCCAAGCTGAGTGAAAAGAAGGCTTGTCCCAGGGCAACCAGTATCACGTTAGCGTTGATCTTGCTGAAATCAGGTGTTAAATAAAAAGCCAGGCCTTCCATAGCTCCATCGAGGGTGAGGGAGCGCAACATCAGTAGAAACAGGATGACGACCAAAGTCGGCATGAGAATATCGCAGGCTTTTTCAATGCCTCCGTGCACGCCTCGCAAAACAATGGCGATACAGGTGCCAATGAACAGAGCGTGATAGAAGACAACTTCCCCGGTATTTCCTATGAAGGTTCCAAAAAATTCCCCGGCTTCTTTGGGTGAAGGAAATGCCAATACTGACCCGGTGATGGATTTGACGACATAGGCAAACGTCCAGCCGCCCACGACCCCGTAAAAGGAAAGGATGAGGAATCCGGCGAGTACGCCCATATAGCCGATGCTGGTCCAGGACGAATTGGGTTTAATCTGGTCAAAAGCACCGACGGGATTACGGTTGGTTTTTCTACCTAATGTAAACTCGGCCAGCATGATGGGGGTGCCGATCACGAAGATGCAGGCCAGATAAATGAGCACAAACGCTCCACCGCCATTTTCCCCTACAATATAAGGAAACTTCCAGACATTGCCGAGCCCCACAGCGGAACCGGAAGCGGCCAGAATAAATCCCCAGCGACTGCCCCAGAACCCGCGCTGATTATTGCTTTCGGTCTTCATCTAAATATAGGGTATATTTTTAAGAGGATCTGTTTCTGGCATATGGGAGGTTTCCTCTGGATAATAAAATCAAAGATATTATAGATAATATTCCCAAGCTACCGGGAATTTATATCATGAAGGATTCCCGAGATGGAATTCTTTATATTGGTAAGGCTAAAATTCTGAGAAACCGGGTGCGTTCCTATTTCCAGAGTTCCCGCACCCTTCATCCCAGGACGAGGATGTTTCTGGATAAAGTCCGCGATATCAAATTCCTGACCACCAAGACAGAATCTGAAGCACTGATTCTGGAAAGTAATTTCGTCAAGAAGCATCAACCTCGTTATAACGTTCTGCTCAAAGACGACAAGCATTACCCTTATCTGCGTTTGACAACTCAGGAAAAATTTCCTCGGCTGGAGGTGGTGCGTCGGGTACGAAAAGACAAGGCGACTTATTTTGGTCCATATACCATGGTCAAGGAGGTCCGGGAAACGATCAGGCTGATTTATAAAATTTTTCCGCTGCGTCAGAGCAAAGATAAACTCAATGGGCAACCCGTTCGTCGACCCTGCCTGAACCATCAGATGGGCCGATGCCTGGCCCCGTGTGCGGGGAAGGTCTCGCCCGAAGAATATAAGACCGTGGTTGACGATGTGGAATTGTTCCTAAAGGGAAAGAATGCATCGCTCTTGAAGAACTTGAAGCTGGGGATGGAATCGTCATCCTCCGAGATGCGCTACGAAGAAGCCGCGATTTTCCGGGATAAAATTCAGGCTGTACAAACGGTGCTCGACAAACAGAAAATCATCTCTACTTCCCTGCAAGATCAGGATGTCATCGCTTATTGCTCCGAAAAGGATCAGGCCATGGCGCAGGTGCTGATCATTCGTGAAGGAAAAATGCTGAGTGAAAAAATATTCAAACTGAAATCGCTCAACGAAATGGAAGAAGACGAAACCCTGTCTTCTTTTATCAAACAGTATTACGCTGAAGAAGTGGTTCTGCCCGCTGAAATTTTATTGCCTCATCCTGTAGAAGACTCTGACCTGATTGCCGACTGGTTGTCTGAAAAAAAAGGAACACGGGTAAAACTCGAAATTCCAGTGATCGGTAAAAAACGCGATTTGGTGAGGATGGCGGAAGAAAACGCCCGTTTTGCTATGAGAATGGAGCGCGATAAAGGGGATGTCGGCACTCGCTCGCTGGAAGAGTTGCAAACGGCCCTCGGTCTGCAACATTTCCCTGAAGTGATTGAAGGGTTTGATTTGTCCAATATATCAGGCAGCCATGCGGTGGGTTCCATGGTGGTTTTTGAAAATGCTCTCGCAGAAAAATCAAAATATCGCCGCTACAAAATTGCCACCGTGAAAGGCATTGACGATTATGCCATGCTCAGGGAGGTGATGACACGCCGATACCGTCGTCTCCTCGACGAGGGAAGTCCTCTGCCGAATTTAGTGCTCATTGATGGAGGTAGAGGCCATTTGAGCTCAGGCCGTGAGGTTTTTGAGGCTTTGGGACTTCTTGATCGAGTCGACCTAGCCTGCATTGCCAAGGGGAAATACCGCAACGACCTTGATACAGATGAGGTTTATTTATTACATAAAAAAGAGCCGGTGCTATTTAAAGAGAACTCTCCTTCCCGGTTTCTCATGCAGCGCATTCGTGATGAGGCGCATCGGTTTGCCATTACCTACCACCGTCGGTTACGTGGTAAGGAGGCCTTGAGTTCACCGCTGGAAAATATTCCGGGGATCGGCAAAAAACGCCGATTACAGCTATTGAAGCTATTTGGCAGTCTGGAAAATATTCGCAACGCTTCGGTGGAGGAACTGACCACTTTGCCGGGTATCACCCCGTCTCTGGCGGAAAAACTTCGCCGGGCAACGCCCGGTGATAATGAGCCGTAGCTTTCTACCCCTGGCTGGCAACGATTTAACTCGGCAAAATGAGACTTCGCTATTTGTCCCTGCGGAGAGCAACCGATTCCCTCCCACGGGAGTGGAGGCTAAACTAAATTTAGCGTTTTGCCGATAATACAACTGTATAATGTTCTATTAAGAATACGGTTGTCGGAAACCGGCATAATTCTGGAGGATTGAAAGAATGCGTGGTATTTCAAAAATAACGAGTTATCTCTTGAGCGCCCTGTTTTTGCTGGTCGTTGTCTCTGAAAAAAGTTGGGGGGAAGTCTCTGACGTGGTTTTAAAAGAGGCCAAAACGCTGGCAAAACTGGAAGACGATTATTTCAAAAAACGTTTGAATAATGATCTAAAGGGAGCTTATCAATATCAGCACCCTGTTTATAAAGAAAAAATTTCTGTGGAAGAGTTTCTATATTTTGAAGGCCGACTGATATCAAAATATAGAGAAGGAATGCAGGCTCATATTTCCGGGGTCATGATTCCGCCACTGGAACACATTAAAAAAAATCCGACCAAAAGGGATGTTCTTGGTTTCCCTCGTCCCAGTCGATACAAATGGTTTGAGAATCCTTTTATTAAAGTAGAAGGCTATTCTCTTGAGCGGATCTCTATCAGTGAAGATGGAAAATACGCCATGACGGAAATCATGCTCACAGGCAGAGAACGGCTAAATCCGGCATTGATCAGGGGAGATATGGCGTTCGACATGAAGCGAACCCATATTGATTATTGGGAAAAAGTGAATGGTCAATGGGTGATCACAGTATTGATCGACAACTCTTCAATAAGTGGTTCAAACAAAACCTTGTATTTTATTCCTAATAATAATGATGCATGGCAAAAGATGGAATATGTCCAGATCGATTCGGCCAGCCTGCTGGCAGAGCCTGATCCCGAGCGTCATGCTCTGAATGGAAAAAACTAGCTTCTATGAGTGTTGATCTGCCGTTTCATAAAGCCTGGCTGGAGGAAGAGGAGCATCGTGAAGTTGAAGATACTCTGAACTCAGGCTGGTTGACCACGGGTCCCAAAGTCCAAAAATTTGAAGAAGCGTTTAAGGAGTACATAGGTTGCAAGCATGCGGTGGCCTTGAATTCCTGCACGGCAGGATTGAATCTTGCGCTTGCACTGCAAAACTTTGCCGATGGGGACGAAGTGATCACCACCCCGATGACGTTCCCTGCAACAGCCAATGCAATTCTTCTGCAGAGGTTGAAGCCGGTTTTTGCCGATATTGAACCGGGCACGCTCACCATTGATCCTCGGAAAATAGAAGCCGTAATCACCCCACGTACCCGCGCCATTATTCCTGTTCATTTCGCCGGGCATCCTTGTGATATGACCCCGATTCAGGAGCTGGCCGACAAGCACAAACTGGTCATCATCGAAGACGCGGCCCATGCGTTGGAGTCTGAATACAAAGGAAAAAAAATCGGCAATATGGGAAATGCCACGGCGTTCAGTTTTTACGCCAACAAGAATATCACCACAGGCGAAGGGGGCATGCTGGTCACCAATGACGACGCTCTGGCTGAGACCATCCGCGTTATGCGGTTACAGGGAATAAGCCGCGATGCCTGGAAACGTTTTGGTAAAAGTGGGTTTGCTCATTGGGAACAGACTTTGGCCGGGCATAAATGCAATATGACCGACCTCAATGCCTCGCTTGGACTGCACCAGATTAAAAAGATAGAGCGGTTCATGACGTTGCGAAAAAAATATGTGGCGATGTATGACAACGCCTTTGCTGATTTGCCGGAATTGGAAACTCTGGCTGTACGAGATTATGCCACCTCTGCTCATCATATATATATTATTGCTTTGCAGCTGGAACGTTTGACCGTGGACCGTGATGGATTTCTGGATGCCATTCAGTCTGCCGGCATCGGCGTGGCCGTGCATTATGTGGCTCTGCATCTGCAACCTTATTATGTAAAAAACTTCAACACCAAGCCTCAGGATTTTCCAATCGCTTCGAACTATTCCGAGAGGGTCATCAGTCTTCCCTTGTATCCAAAAATGTCCTCCGCAGATGTTGAACTGGTGATCGGAACAGTGAAAGACCTCGCAAAAAAATTCCGTCGCTAATTGCGAGTCGCCGGTGGCAGATGGCAAAGGCTCATTATTCCGAGCTAAATCGTTGCTAGCCATAAAAAGTTATTGCCCACTGGCCCCACGCCTAGTGGTATTCTTCCTTCCATGAATAAATTGTTTTCCCGTTTAAAAGAGAAATTTGCTGGGATTATTGCCGAACTTGTTCGTAAAGGTGATAAAAGCCCCGCTGCTGAAGAGGCTCCCCTGCGTTCTCCCTCGGAACTCAAGGTCCTTGCCGAAATACTCAAGGGAACAATCGAAAAAAATCCGACGGACCTTAAAGCTCTTTACAATCTGGGGGAGGTGTATATGGAAATGCACCGTTATGGCGATGCCATCTCTCCATTAAGAGAATTGGTCAAAATTGAACCCGATCATAAAAGCGGAAGATTTCAGTTGGGCCGGGCGCAAATGGAAATGGGCCGCGATGAAGCTGCTCTGGAAAACCTGGAGGAAGCATTCCGTCTTGACCCGAAAAGCGAATTGGTCAAAAAAGCTCTTTGTCAGGCTCACAGCAACCTGTCTACGGCATTTGGACGGATCAAGAACCAGAAGCAGTCCGAGCACCATTTTCACGAGGCAATAAAAATCATTCCCGACTTTGGTCCCGCCCATCTTTCAATGGGTATCTGCTACACAGAACTGGGTCGCTATAATGATGCCCTGGCGAAAATCAAAGAAGCTCTGAAGCTCGACAAGAACCTGACCGTAGAAGCACATTACCGATTCGGCGAGGTGTACACCAAACTCAAAGACATCAAAAAAGCCATCAAACATTATAAAGAATCGATCGCGGTAGATCCTGTTGCGGCGATGCCCAACCTGAGGCTGGGAACGCTTTATTTCAAACTGAAAAAATATAAGGATGCGGTTGAGCCGTTGCGTAAATCCATCAAGCACAGTCCCAAATACGCCGCCGAAGGTTATTACCGGCTCGGTGTGTCATTAGTGAAACTCAAACGCTACAAACCAGCAGAAGAACCGTTACGCAAAGCAGTGGAACTGAGTCCGGAAAATGAATTGGTCAACGACACTCTGGCCGACAATCTCTTTCAGCTTTCGACTATGCTTACGGGCAAAGAAAAACCAGGGGAGATCATTGATAAATTACGCGAGGTGGTCTATTTCAATCCCGAGCATATTCAGGGTCATAAACAACTCGGCAAGGCTTATGATGATACTTTGAACGGTAAAAAAGCCATCACCCACGCCATCATCGTGCAGAGACTCCAAGCAGATAAAAAGATGCTGAAAGAAGCGGCCCGGTCCCGAGAATCCCTCAACGCCCTCTACAAAAAATATAAGATGTCTCCTGATGAGTTCAAAAAAGTTATCACCCCCAGCAAAAACTACCACTAGGCGTGGGGCCAGCGTTTAAACCCTTCCTGCTGAAGATGGGGAATTTTATATCCTTGTTTATGGGTGCTTGATTCCTTGTGTTTTCATCATTCCCCGCAGGGGTACATCTGTGGTTATAAAAATTATCTTACCCGATGTCATGAAAAATCTTTGTCAGCTTTTTTACTGAACCACTTTGCAGGGCTTTGAATATTTTTTCTACCTGTTGGGATAATTCTTTTTCACTTTGGAATTTTAGTTCCAGCTTTAGTTCGTTATTCTCGAAGGTGTCTTGAAAGCGGAGTCGGGTTTTGTCGTCGAGTTCCATTTCGTCAAGGGCGCGGGCAACCTGCCTTCTCATGTCTGAAAGAACCGGGTAGCGCAGGTTGTGGAGTGTTTTGTGGATAGGGTCATAGCGTTGTTGAGCAGGCAAGTCGGATGAAGTCAGGATTTTCTGGATATCATCACGGCAGATAATATCCTCTTGTGTGGTGTTTTCTCTTGCAGCAACTTCATCAATCAAGTCCAGCAGGTCCCGCCATTTATTAACTCCTGGTTTGAGAGCCGAAAACAAAATTTCTGCAGCCGAGAGGCTGTCCCATTTGTAGAATGTGTTGAAGGTTTTAACGGGAACTCCGGCGCGATGCAGCAAGATTTGCATCTTGTGGCTTAATGATTTGACGCCAGACAGGTTCTGATACAATTTTTTACTGCGCTCCAGCTCGAGTAAAGGCATATACTCTTCGATGATGGTTTCATCAGAAACTCCTGCTTGCGTGAGTTTGTTGAGGATGCCGCCTTTTTCGATATCGCTATAATGTCGTTGCCCGAAGTTTTCATTCAGGTTGATGACCAATCGAGAGGCATCGTCCAGTTCGGGAACAATGAAGGCAGGGACAGTTGTTAACCCAGAACGAGGTGCTGCCTGAAAACGCTTGTGCCCACTGACTATGGAGTAACGCTTGCCAGAGGGGCAGACACAAATAGGGTGCCGGATTCCGATCACTTTGACCGAGTCCATTAACTTTTCAGGGCAACCCTCCATCGAGAAATCGGTCAACAGGTCTTCTCTGTCGATATCTGTTAACGGGATTTCGGAGACACTAGAAAATTTCATGCAATTGATCCAATCAAAATTACGTTATACAGTTTTATTATTAGCTTTCATTCTTTCCGGTTGTCTGGAAAAAATTCCTGAAGGCATGGTTTTAATTCCTTCGGGAGAGTTTACCATTGGAACCAACCAGATTGATGAGGAAAACCACGCGCTTTCTTTAGGGCTCAACAAACCCTGGTTTGCCGACGAGTCGCCGGAGCGCCGTACTGACATTCCCGACTATTATATTGATCGGTTTGAAGTGACCAACCGGCAATATTTTATTTTTTGTCAGGCCACCGATCACAAACCGCCGCGTTACTGGAGAGGGCAGAGATTTCCTGAAGAAATGGATCATCTGCCGGTGACGGAAGTGAGTTATTTCGATGCCAGTGCCTACGCGAAATGGGCTGGCAAGCGATTGCCCAATGAAATGGAGTGGGAAAAAGCCGCAAGGGGACGGGCAGGATTCATCTACCCTTGGGGCGATGACTTTCTACCTGGTGTCGCCAACCTCAGTCTTTCTCCCAGAACGAAAACAGGTCAGGGTTTGAAACCCGTGGGTAGTTTCCCAAAATCGGCGAGCCCATACGGAGTTCAGGATATGGTCGGAAATGTTTGGGAATGGGTCTGGGAGTATTATGAGCCCTACCCTGGCAGCACGTTTAAAACCGATGCCTACGCGAAGAAGCAGATTGTGGTGCGGGGGTTGTCGTATATGGGCGTCGGACATTTCAGCAAAAAAGAATTTTTAAAAGTCGTAGCACTTAAGGCCCGGGCTTCTTATCGTGAACACCTCAGTCCGCTGTCCCGGAAAAAGGATGTGGGCTTTCGCTGCGCCAAAGACCGTCCACCGTTTATGGAAAGGGTTTTTGGAGTCAAATCTGATCCGCCGAAAGAATCGCCAGCTAAAGATATTTGATCTTGTTTTACGACAGGATAGTCAATTTTGTGTGATGCGATAAACTACCCCGGAATAGTCATCCGAAAGATAAAGATCCCCTTCAGGAGACTGTTCGATATCGACGGGTCGTCCATCCGGCGCGCCACTTTTTCGCAACCAACCGGTTATGAAATCTTCGTGAGAGAGGATGTTTCCGCTTGCATCCAGTTGCAGTCGCACCACTTTATATCCGGCTGTGACAGACCGGTTCCACGAACCGTGAAAGGCGATGAACACACTATGGTTGTAACGTTTGGGTAAATTCCCCTTCTGGTAAAAGGCCAGTCCAAGTGGGGCCATGTGTGCGGTGAAGGTGTACGCTGGAGGTTCGGTTTTTGAGCAGTCAAAACTTCGCCCAAAATCTTCATCAAAGATTTGCGATTCATAACAATAAGGCCAGCCATAATGTTTTCCCTGATGGATGATATTCAGTTCTTCTTTCGGGTGGTGATCTCCCAGTCTATCGCGTCCATTATTGACGCCCCATAATTCTCCAGAGTAAGGCGAGAACTCAATGCCCACGGAATTGCGCAGCCCTTCAGCGAAAATTTCTCCACCGGAACCATCAAGGTTGAATCGTGAAATTGCTGCACGTAGTCGATATTTTTCTACGCAGACATTGCATGATGAGCCGACCGATAAATAAAGTTTATTATTTTTTATTTTTAGCGTGCGTGTGAAATGTCCACTATCGGGAATGTTGTCGATAATAACTTCCGGTTTTCCAAACTTGAAAGACTTGTCTAGACGCTTCGTTCGTATAACCTGGGTTTCTTCAGCGATGTAGAGGTAATACCCGTCACCCAGTCTGACAAAAGCCAGTCCGTGAGGGAGTTTCCGGTTTTCCAGGATGAGCACTGTTTTATCTGCGATGCCATTTTTATCTTGATCTGGCAGGGCCACCACTTTTCCTGCTTTGGCCTGACTGAGAAATAAAACTCCCTGGTCGTCAAAAGCCATATGTCTTGCGCGAGGTACATTTGATGAGAATATATTGATGCTGACATCAGGAGGTAGTTTAAGATCTAATAGACCCGGTTTTTGCGAATGCGGTTCCAGGGCATAAGCTAAAACTGCCTGTGAAAACAGAATGAAACTGAGAAATGATCCTATTTTGCGCATAATAAAAATTTGATTGGTATAGCGTGAGTGAGTTATCGTCTCTGGCCTTTCGGGAATACGGAAACCAGTATATAATAATTATCCCATATGAATTCTTTTTGATTCCTCGTTAATTTAATCAAGAAAAACTAATCTGAACATTGAGGTAAAACAGTTTTGAAATTTGAAGATGTATTAGGAAATCAGGTGCTAGTGCTGGATGGAGCAATGGGAACCATGGTTCAGAACCTGGAACTCGATGATGCCGCTTTTGGCGGTGCCGCTTTTAAAATGCTGACGGACCTGCTGATTTTTTCCCGTCCCGATGATTTAGAAGGAATTCACCTGAAATATTTGCAGGCAGGGGCCAATCTGATTGAGACCAATACTTTTGGTGCCTCTCCGTTGAGATTGAAAGAATTCGATTTTACGCAAATCGATCTGGCAGACATCAAGGCGATTCCGCAAGCACTTGATCTGAAAAAATCGGATTACTCAGCCATCACTCATCATTTGAATGTCGAGGGTTGCCGGGTTGCCAGAAAAGCTATCGATAACTATAAAAACGAACCCGATTACGATGGTCGGCCCTTGTTCATTGCCGGTTCTATTGGCCC
>JAJDBI010000022.1 GCA_029261435.1 Nitrospinaceae bacterium | reverse complement strand
CTGAAGGTTGGTGGGTTGTCGTTTCTGATATTAAAGGATCAACTAAAGCGATCGAAAATGGGCGTTACAAGGATGTGAATATTCTGGGAGCTTCTTCGATTATAGCTGTTCTTAATGGTGTGCAGAACGTCGAAATCCCCTTTGTTTTTGGGGGCGATGGGGCTTCATTTGTGATTCCTGAATCTTGCCGGGAGTCGGTAGAAAGGGCTTTAAACAGTGCCAGGCGACTCGCTTGCGACAGCTTTGATCTGGAACTCAGGGTGGGTATGGTGCCTGTAAAGGTCATTGGTGAAGGCGGGTTTAGGACGCGGATTGCCAAAATGCAGGTCTCGCCTTGGGGAACTTTGGCAATGTTTTCTGGTGGTGGCCTGGCTTATGCGGAGAAGCTCATCAAAGATCCTGAGACATCCGCGCTTTATGAAACTCCACCCGATTCAAATCATAAAGAAAATCAGGCGCTTTTTGAAGGGCTGGAGTGCAGGTGGGAGCCTATCGCTAGTAAAAAAGGAGAAACTTTGTGCCTCATGGTTTTGGCTCAAGGAGGCAATGATCTTGAAAACTCTGAAACGTATTCTGAATTCATTGAAACAATAAGAAGAATATATGGCACACAAAGGGATTATAGCCCTGTCAGCCCCAGCCAATTGAAGGTGACATTGAATTCAAAACTTCTGGCATTAGAAACCAAGGTTCGAACGTTCAATAAAAATCTATTAACACGTCTTACCTATCCTGTTGTGTTGAGACTGGCTTGTTTTCTGGGAAGAATCATTTTTAAATTTGGGCTCAAGGTTGGAGAAATGGATGGAGAAGAATATCTCAATACTCTGACTAAAAATTCTGATTTTCAAAAATTTGATGACACTCTGCGAATGACTATTGATAGCACCCCGGAGCAACGAAAAGAGCTTGTTGATTATTTGGAGGTTCAGAAGAGCAGTGGGGCTTTATATTATGGTATTCAAATTTCAGATTCTGCATTGATGACTTGCATGGTCTTTGATCGCAAAGACCGTCATTTACATTTTGTGGATGGAGCATCCGGTGGATATGCTTTGGCTGCTAAGCAAATGAAGAGTCAGCTTGCTGGAAAATAGAAGGTATCCCTGACTGATTTTTTGTGTAGCTATTTTTTGTTTAGCCTGATGATGTCTTGCTAAGGCTGAGACAATTTTGTGAATCAGATTTTTATAGAAAAGTTAAATGAAAAAATGGAAGGTCATTAGCGTTATGAAAAACTTGATATTGGCTGTGTTATTAGTTTGGGCAATACCTTTATTCGCTGAGGCAGGTTATAAAGAGGCAACGGATGCATTTGATAAAGGCGACAGCCTGACAGCGTTGAAAGAATTTCAGGCACTTGCAGATGAAGACGATGCCAGAGGCCAATATGGCTTGGGTATCATGTATGACTTGGGAGAAGGGGTCTCTCAAAACTCAGAGCAAGCGGCTAAGTGGTATCGGCTTTCTGCCGAACAAGGTTACGCGGACGCCCAGAACAATTTGGGGGCGATGTATGAAGACGGGGAAGGAGTCCCCCGAAACTATGACGAAGCCATGAAATGGTATCGAAAAGCGGCGGAATCAGGAAATAAGGATGCTCCGAATAATATCGGGGTGATGTATATGTCTGGTGTTGGCGCTATAAAGGATTCTGTGAAAGCCTATATGTGGTTCAGCATAGCGGGAAAAGGTGATCCTGCCGCGGTCAGCAATAAAAAGTTTCTATTGAAAAGATTGACGCCGGAAGAAACCATACGTGCTGAAAGCATGGCGCAGGAGTGGTTAAAGATTCGAGAACAAAAAATAATGAATTGATTAGAGAGATGAACCCTGGGAGCTCTAAGTGCTGAAAAGATACTTATTAAAGATTGTCGTTTCTATATTTTGTGTTTGGTGCCTGGGCTGTGGGCAAGGCTCTCAGGAAGCCAAAAAAAACAAGCTCGTCATTGCCATTGACGCAACGTTTGTCCCAATGTCTTTTTTAAATGATGAGGGGGCGCTGGATGGGTTTGAAGTAGACTTGATTAAAGAGGTTGTGAAAAATGCTGGGTTCGATTATGAACTGGTCAACGTGGAATGGGGGGGATTGTTTGGAGGATTGATCACAAAAAAATTTGATTTGGTGATCAGTTCAATAACAATTCTTGAAGAAAGAAAAAACCGCATGGCTTTCAGTATCCCCTATCTGCAGAGCGGAGTCGCTGTGTTGGTCAGGAAAGATATCCAGAATGTTGATAGTCTTGAAAAGCTTGCTGAAATAAACGCTATAGTCGGAGCCCAGATCAATACGACTTCCTATTATTTTTTGCAGAAATATGAAGGAATAAAAATCAAGACTTATGAAAAATTTGGCCATGCAGTCATTGATATGGCGAATAAGGGTAATGATGGTGTTGTTGGTGACTCTGTTCAGGTGAATTATTATTTTAATAAAAATGAAGAACTGATCCAGAATGCCAGATTTCTGGGTTCAAGAATGACTTCTGAACTTTATGGCATTGTCCTGAACAAAGAAAACGTTGAGCTGAAACAAAAAATTGATGCAAGTTTAATGGATCTTCTTGAAAACGGAATGGTTCAAAAGCTACATAAGAAATGGAGTCTTGGGGATTTTTCCGTAGTGCCTTCACCTGAGTAATTATTACTGGCTGAAGGGAAGAACCGGGACTTTGCTCAGGTTGGCATTTGATTTTTGGAGTAGG
The DNA here is from genome assembly GCA_029261435.1 of Nitrospinaceae bacterium. Classification (GTDB taxonomy): domain Bacteria; phylum Nitrospinota; class Nitrospinia; order Nitrospinales; family VA-1; genus LS-NOB. The sequence continues at coordinate 2,307 of JAJDBI010000022.1, read as the reverse complement.
CTGGAAATAGCGTTGTAAGGAAAGTAAACTTTTATGGAGGGGCTTATGTTCCAGATGACAAAAGTGATATGCCTTGTAGTGGTTTTTCTGTTTGTTTTTACAGCAAATTTTGGTGCGGGCATGTTGATAAACCCGTTTGATCCGCCCGCTGCTGAAGCGAAGAAAAAACATAAGAAAGACAAAGACAAGGACAAGGACAAGGACAAGGACAAAGACAAGGACAAAGACAAAGACAAGGACAAAGACTAACGAGGAAGAGTCGTAGTGATGAATGCCTGTTGATGGAGGCTTGAAGTAAGGGTCAGGTCATGACCAGTGCTCCAGCGATACAACCGGTGAGAATGGTTGCCAGAAATGCGGTCCATAGAGAGCGTCCTCCCATCACAGTAATGTCACGGGCTCGAGATGGAACCAGTGCTGTCAGTCCTCCGATAAAAATTCCCATACTGGCGAAATGCACAAAGCCACACAATGCATAAGTTAAAATAGTTACTGATCGCTGGGTGAACGGCGCAGGATCAGCAACTTGAGCGGCTGCCAAGGCGAAATAGGCGGACACTTCTGTTTCTACAAATCGTGAGCCTAATATTTTTCCTGCTAACTGCCATTCTTCGTTTTGCAGCCCCAGAAGGGCGGAAAATGGCAGGGTCAGCCAGCCTAATAGATTTTGCAGGGAGAAATTTTTCCCGAACCCTTCGGCGAGTGCCAAATCGACCAAGGCTTCCAAGCCAAGTACTACGATCAATACGGTGGCAATTCCTACAGACATTTTAACTCCTTGAGTGCCCCCTTCCATCAATGCGACCATGAAATTGCCGGGTCTGTGGGTCTCATTTTCAGTCTGTGGCAATTGTTCCAGGGTTTCCGGTATCTCCTGCTCGGGTAATGAAAGCTTGCTCGCTATAACGGCACAAGGTATCGATATCAATGATGCGGAAACAAGATGCCCTGCGATTTCGGGGAAAATACCGTGCAGGGCGATAACATAGATTCCCATAACTGTGCTGGCCACGGTTGCCATCATACAGGTCATCAGGGTGAGTAGCTCGGAACGAGTCATCTTCATGAGGTAGGGTTGTATGGTCAGGCTGGATTCGATTCCGACAAAAATATTTGCAGCGGCAGATAAAGACTCTACTCCAGATAAGGCTAGTAGCCGATAAAAGATTCTGGCAAAAAACCGGATCACTGCCTGCATAATTCCTAAATAATACAATCCAGAAATGATTGCTGAAAAGAAAATTACCGAAGGAAGCACCTGAAAGGCAAGGATGAATCCGATTGAGGGTGTTCCATCTGGTAAAATCTTGCCGGGCCCAATGGCGAGAGGCCCAAAAAGGAAGAGAGCTCCTTTCTGGGAAGCCGTGAGAATGGCCAGCAGTATGTTGTTGACCCAATGTAAAGCGGTTCGAGACCAGGGAACCCAAAATGTGAGTGCCCCCAACACCCAGGCCAATGCCATACTCCCTATGATGGTTTTGGTGTTGATTTTTTGTCGGCTACCGGTAGCCCAGGCCAAACAGGCGACCAGAAAAAAACCGGCAAGTGATATTAAACGATAAATGCTTTCGTCCATAATATATGAAGGATAATCAATGAAGAGTCAAAAAGTTGGATTAAGTAGTCATCAGCTTATTAGGTGGACAAAATGGGCGAACTTGCAGATCAGGAGTTGAGATCATGAGTCCAGATCTTTGATGGAAATGAGACCGACAATTTTTTTATTCTGGGTTACGGCGTAATGGCGGATATTTTTTTCCCGCATTTTTTGTTGAGCTTCATCTGCGGTGATTTTGACATCGAGAGAAAGAATGGGTTTTGACATTATGCTGGAAACGGTGACTTCGGCAGGGTTTATATTTTTTTCCAGCAACTTGATCAGGTCGGCTTTGGTGAAAATACCGATATATTCCTCTGCTTGTTTTATGAATAATGCATCTGTGCCCTGCGACGACATTTCATTTGCTGACTCTTCAACATTTGCAGAAGGATGAATAGAGTGCGGCGGATGCATGAGCTCTGAAATACAACGATCAGACATTTTCTGAAGTTCCTGCCCGTTTGTGTTGGCTAGCTGTGCGGCTCATAGGGTAACATTAATGGTAGATTTTAAAAGTAAGTAATTATGGGGATATCCTTTAATTTACTGGCAGGATAATATAGCAAGAGATGATTGCTTAATTTGGTTGAAATGAAACTTTGAAAAAAACACCATTCATAATTCTGTTGTGGGTTTTTGCGGCTGGTTTATTTTATCTTTGTCTGCAATCGATTGACCTGGATCAAGCTTGGGAGGAGTTGTCCAAG
>JAJDBI010000021.1 GCA_029261435.1 Nitrospinaceae bacterium | reverse complement strand
GCTTCCGTAAAAATTCCGGAAGGGTCTCTAGGATCCCAGCCGATGACGATGGTTATATTTTTAGAAGAAGTTGGTTTCTTTTTTGACTGACTTTTGACGTAGCAATAGGCGTAGAGCTCCATGAACTCTTCAGTGATCCATCCTTTTTCCAGAAATATCTGCAGCGGCGTATGCCCCTTACATTCGAAATCTTTTGCGGATTTAACTTCTCGGCGTACTCCATCAGTGCCTTGCAGGCGGCTGGGTATGGGTATTTGCGTCACAATTTTTTTTGGTTTCATGCGAAGTTAAGAGCCAGAAAGGATTAAGAATATTTTGAAATTCGAGGATTTCCAGCGGCTCGGTGATTGTAACATAGGGTATCTTAAAGAACAGGCAGTTGCGAATATATAGGAGGGTGTTTCGAGATCGTAGGCCATTGAAACTAAAAAGGTTTTTGCTGGAATTTAATTTTTTTGAGAGTTAAACTGGAACCTGCTGAATTAACGAATTCAGCAGATAAACTATTGGGAGCTGAAGAGGATTGAGTTATGGCCTATAACGCCTTCGTGAAAAAGGAAACCGTTGATGCGGTAATTCGAACATCGGGAGAAAAAATTGAAGGTAAGATTTCCAAGCTCCCGACTAATCGTCTCTTGGATATGTTGAATCAGGGTGAAGAGAATTTCATCCCGGTTACTGATGCGACGGTTTACTGTCTATTGACTGGAAACGTTTTGTTCAAATCGGAGTTTCTTGCTGTCAACAAGCAGAATATTGTCCTCATCGCCGATCATCTGCTCACCACCCCCTGAAGTCATCATGACTCTTTTTTCTGATCTGGCAGGATATTCGCCCTTGTTCTACGTGATCTTGTTTCAATAGGCGACTAGCTGTCGAAGCGGATTTTGGCTTTTTTCATCCAGTTTTTTTCATCGAATCCCTGGTTCAAATATTCTTCAAAGAGGATTTCATTTTCTGACAGGGCCATGCCGTCAACCCACTGTACGGGGGGGTGGGAAGAAAAGGATGGGGGAATTGCGGATAATTTTTTTTCTAATGTTTCAAGCTCTGGTTCTTCATGCAGTTGTGTTTCTTCATAGCCTGAGTTAGTTTTGGTTTCTAGAAATTCCTTTTTTAATTTTTCCATATCCAGGCTTTTGGCTTCTTTTTCTGCACCTTTTTTCAAAATGCCTTCTATCAGCTTATCCACTTCCAGCACGAGATTAAACTCCGCGACATAATCAAGGAGCTGTAATTTTTCAAGCTTCTTTACGGAGAATTGGACATCGGGAGATTTCAGGATTGCTTTATTGATCTCTGTCCAAAGATATTCGGCCAACCTTTTTTTCTTATCTTTTTCCCAAGGCATATTTGTTCCCCTTTTATAAAATCTTGTTATGGGAAACAGTTTAGGCTGCGACCATTACATGTCTGTTAAGCCATTGTTACAACCCTGCAAAGATTGGGAAGATCGATCTAGCTTAATACCGGGGTGTTAAGTCGAGGAGGGTGTAAAAAAATGCAACAGGGGCAATTATTCTTACAGATTGGGGTCGTGAAATCTCTCTTTGAGGACATCTACGGGGCTTATATATTTATCGCAGGCTACAACAGAGGCTTTTTGCTCGGAATCAAGGTTTTCAAGATTCAGCAAATCAGCGAGAGCGGGTTGAGCGCCACAATCAGACCTTTCGTGGGAACAAAAATCGCACATGTTTAAAGTTAGCATTGAACTCCTCCCTGTCATAACTCAAACTCCGAAGATTTATCGGTATCTATGACCTTTTTTGAATAGGTCTAATTTAAGACAAATATCATAGATAATAAATATGTGTTTGTAAATCTATTAGTGTGAATAATTGAAACCCCCTGTTTTTGTTGTTCTACTGGAACTTCTCGTTTCGCTTCCTGCAAAATTAAAGTGAAAAACAATTTATTGACGCTTTGGTGAAATTATTACCATCAAGCTCTAATTCTCCGCCAAACAGCCCTGCCATAAGTACCTATAAAGCCATGTTTTTAAAGTGGTTATATGTTTTTTCTCGGGTTCTTTCATTTGGCATACTCCTTGCTCTCTTTATTGCGAATAATTGCGCCTAATTTTGGGAGCAATAAAAATAACGTTTTTTTTTTAATTTTTTGAAAACAAAGGGTTTTTTGTCCAAAGCTTCGTGGTTCTGTTTGAGGTGTGAAACACATTGATTTTTGGTCACAAAGTTTGGTTTGCTGCAGGGTTGACGGAGATATTTCCATTCCGGAGAAAATCATGTAACTCCTTTGTTTTCGGTATTTCAAGGGTTTTGGTGGATGCTAGAAATGCTTAACTTTAAGTCCTTGTATACCGTTAAGAGTTGGGAAAGGTGTATGAACTGGGACCAGGCAAATATTCGAAATCTTAGCAAATTATTGCTGATAGGGATTTTTGTCTGCCTTTGGTGGAGTTCTATGACATCGCTATCTTACGCTCAAATTACCCCTCAGGGACGGGATCAAACCTATAAGCAGGCGGCTCCCGATCGTTTTGAGGAGAGATTTAAAAAACAGGAATATCCTCAATCACAGGTGGTTCCTGTGAAACCGGATAACTTGAAGCCCGTATTTCCGGCTGAGATGAGGAAGGTGAATTTTCTTCTCCAGAGAATGGTCATCAAAGGCTCTACGATTTATGGCAAGCGGAAATTTTCTCGATTATTCAGAAGGTATTTGCATCGGAGAGTGAATCTCGAGCAGGTCTATATCATTGCTCAGAGCATCACAAATATGTATCGCACTGATGGATACATTCTCTCGAAGGCGGTGGTGCCCCCACAGAAAATCGAGGATGGCGTGGTCCAAATCGATGTGATTGAGGGTTTTGTTGATCGGGTTGCCATTCAAGGTCAAGTGCGTGGACCAAGAAAACTTCTCAACGAATATCGCAAATCACTTTTAAAGTCTCGACCTTTAAAGGCTACAGATCTTGAGAGGTATTTACTGCTGGTGGATGACCTGCCGGGGGTGTCGGTTAAATCGGTTCTCACGCCTTCCAAGTTTAAACAGGGTGCCACCAACCTGACACTGATTCTTACCAACAAGCGTTTCGACGGGAGCTTTGGTGCGGACAACCGAGGTACTAAATTCAACGGACCGTTTCAGATCAATGCCGGAATATCCAGCAATGCACTTCTCAAAAACTACGAGCGCATTGGTATTCAGAGCGTGGTGACCAGCAACACGAATGAATTGAAGTTTTTTAGCGGCTTCTACGAGCAGCCGATATCTTCGGAAGGAACCAAACTGTTTTTTTCCGGGTCGTTCAGTGATTCCGAGCCCGGTTCTGACCTCGAACTTTTTGAAGTGAAAGGAGAAAGTAAAACTTTCACGTTCAAAATTACGCACCCCTTTATTCGATCCAGATCTGAAAATCTGAATGGATTCATTGGTTATACAAACCGAGATTCGGAAACGGAGATTCTGGGAAGACTGGATTCTGAAGACCGCCTTCGAATCTTTAATTTGGGAGCGTCCTACGATTTTGTTGACGAGTATCAGGGCGTTAATCTGCTCAGTTTCAATCTTAGCAAGGGCTTTGATATTTTCAACGGGACGGAAACAGGATCGGCAAAATTGACTCGCCCCAGAGGTCACAGTGATTTCAGCAAGATTACTGGAGAGGCACTTCGGCTTCAACAACTGGCTCCCTCATGGATGCTGTTAGGGGCATTTTCCTGGCAGTATTCGTTTGAAAAGCTTTTTGCTTCCGAGGAGTTTGGTGTGGGTGGCGCGCAGTTTGGCCGGGCTTATGATTCTTCTGAAATCACTGGAGACCAGGGGCTGGCTTTTAAACTGGAGCTTCAAAAAGCTTTCCAACCAAAGAAAAAATACTTCAGAGATTTGCAGGCTTACACCTTTTTCGATTACGGAAAAGTTTGGAATCGTTTTGAGACCGCCACGGGATCTAAATCGGATGATCTCTATTCGATTGGACTTGGCGTCAGATTCAACATAACGGATGTGATTTCAGGTTATGTGGAATGGAACAAACCGCTGGACCAAGAGGTGTCGTCAGAAGGTAACACGGATGGGCGCGCTTTCTTCAGTCTGTCAGCAAGGTTTTAAGGGATTTTATGAACGTTTTTAAAATGAACCAGAAAGCATTTCCCGGCTTTGCCGCTGGTGGCTCTTTACCTTCCACGCCAGTGGATGTGAAGCCGTGCCCGATTTCTGCCCGTCGTAGAGGCAGGTTTTTTCAGGTTCCGAAAAAGCCGAGCAATGCCGCTGTCTTCCTGGTTTCATTTTTGACTTATCTCATTGGTGTTTTTCCCTCCATGGTCTTTGCTCTTCCCACTGGCGGGACAGTGCAAGCGGGATCGGCCACGATCAATCAGCCTTCTTCTCAGCAAATGACTATCCAGCAAACTACTGAAAAAGCCATCATCGACTGGCAGGAGTTTGGAATTGGCAGTGCCGAACAGGTTGACTTCCAGCTATCCCAGGGCGGGGTCACGCTCAACCGGGTGACTGGAAATGACGTTTCAAATATTTTTGGCAAGCTGACCTCTAACGGTGATCTCTGGCTGATCAACCCCAACGGAATTCTTTTTGGTGCTAATTCACAAGTGGATGTTCATGGGTTGCTCGCAACCACCAGTGATATCTCTAATGCAGATTTTTTGAGTAGCAATTATAACTTCGGCATTCCTTCCAGTTTGTCTTCGACGATTATCAATCAGGGCAGTATTACAGCGGCCGAAGGTGGACTGGTTGCTCTGGTTGCTCCCGGTGTTCAGAACATGGGAATCATCACTGCCCGTTTGGGAAAGGTGAGCCTGGCTTCTGGAAAAACTTTCACGGTAGACTTGTATGGCGATCAGCTCATTAACTTAGGGGTGGATAGCCAGGTGATGGGGCAAGTTACGGGAATGGACGGAGAAGTTTTATCTTCTCTCGTCACCAATAGCGGAAGTATCTTTGCTGATGGCGGGCTAGTTCGGATGGATGTTAATGCTGCACAGGGAATTGTGGATAGGGTGATCAATATGGAGGGTGTTGTTCAGGCGCGTTCGGTTTCAGAGCAAAATGGAACCATCATCCTTTCGGGCGGCGAAGCAGGTGAAGTTCATGTTACTGGTACACTGGATGCTTCGGGTTACGATGAAGGGGAAACGGGAGGTACTGTTCATGTTCTAGGTGACATGCTGGCATTTTATGGCAATGGTCTTATAGATGTTTCCGGTGATCTGGGTGGAGGAACGCTCCTTTTTGGTGGCGATTATCAGGGGCAGGGGTCTGTTCCAAATGCGGATGAAGTTTTTATAGGTTCGAATACTCGCACTCTTGCAGATGCGGTGACGAATGGTAATGGTGGCAAGGTGATATTCTGGGCGGATCGGAGGATGCGATTTTATGGCATTGTTAAAGGCCGTGGTGGCAAATATTTTGGTGATGGGGGTTTGGTTGAGGTTTCAGGAAAAGAAGAACTCTATTTTGATGGAACGGTCGACACTACTGCCGCAAATGGAAAAACAGGAACCCTGCTTCTTGATCCAGATACTATTACCATTGTGGATAAAGACAGTGTCTCTACTACTACTGATGAGGCGTTCAGTAGTGGCGCGTTAACCTTTTCGACTAATACTGGTTCCAGTATTGCTGCTGCAATTATCAAAGAAGATAAACTTGAATCTCTTTCCGCCACCACCAATATTATCCTTCAGGCTACCACCCTTATAAAGATGGAAGACCTTGTTGATAACGTTCTGGATCTGAAGCAGACTAATGGTCATTCGGTCACCTTTAAAGTCACGGACGGAAGTATCAGCTTTGATAACGCTCTGGATACCATATCCACACAAGGCGGAAGTATAAGTTTCTTCGCGACGAATAGTTTGACTCTGGGAAATCTGGTCTCAAATGGTGGAGATATTTCGTTGTCAGGGTCTAGCTTGTCACTCGCCGGCACTTATAACAGTGGCGCAGGAAGTATTAAAATTTCTCATAGCGAAGGTGGAAGTATAGGGCTAGGATCTTCGGCAACCTGTGGTGGAATCTGCAGTTTAAAGATTAGTACAGCAGATCTTGATCGAATGACGGCCAGTAAGTTCACTATTGGTGATTTGACCAATGGGGATATTTATGTGGAAAGTGGTTTTGACCAGAGCGCAACCACATTTCAAAATGAAGTGGAGCTGGTTGTGGGAACGCATATTTCTGGTGCAAAGGGTGAAATTAATTTTGAAGGTTCATCATCGTTTACGACGTTGACTGCCAAGGCGGTGAACGGTATTGAGGTCAAAGGCGACATTACAACCACTGCTGGTTCCCTGACTCTGGACGGAGATTCTGACAATGGCGTCGATCAATTGGAAGCAAAAGACAATATTAATATTGCCAGTGGAGTCAATTTGAACAGTGCAGGAGCCATCTCACTGAGTGCCAAGACGGGCGGAATAAATGCCGCAAGTGCATTAACTTTGAATGCACCTTCAAGCATCACGCTGACTGGAGATTTGACTGTGGCTGGAGCCGTTGCTCTGACGGCTAATTCCGGCATTACTATCAATGGCAGTATCACTACTTCTTCGGGTGGTTTAAACATCAATGCAAACTCCTCAACCCTGTCTTTGGGAGGTGGAATCACTTTAAGCTCGGTGGATGCTTTGACTCTTGCTGCAAGTAGTATCACTTCTTCAGGGGATTTGATCCTGACTTCGACGAGTTCTTCAGTAAATGTAAATAGCTCTCTGGTTTCCACGGGAGGAGTGGCAATGACGGCCAACAGTGGTCTCAACCTGAATAACAGTACGCTTACGGGTGCGGGCGATATCACCCTTCAAGGGGGTACCGGGCTTACACTCGCCAGTGGCATGGGTATAACCTCTTCGGCGGGTAGCATTACTCTGGGTGCATCGGGTGGGTCGATCACTGCAAACGGGGCACTGACGCTCTCGTCAAATGGCAGTATCACAGTCAGCAATGCGTTGAGTCAATCCTCAGCCGGATCGGCAACACTCAACGCTAACTCAGGAATCACGCTAAATGGTTTTTCCGTCAATGGTACGGTGGCTCTGGACGCAGATCTCGATAACAATGGCACGGGTGACTTTACAATTTCGTCAGGGACTTTATCAACCACAAATAATGCTTTGACGGTGACGGCTAATGATATGACTTTGACGGGATCGCTTGACAGTGGCACGGGCTCGACCACCATTAATGTTTCAGATGGCGGTTCATTGGGGATCGGGCTTGGCTCTGGCTTCGGGATGAACATCGATAGTAGTGAGCAGGCGAGAATCCTTGGAACCGGTGACATCAACCTGGTGAATGGCAGTATCACTTTTTCAGCAGGCAACAGTTTTGGTTCTTCAGGAAAACTCACCATCGGTCAAAGCGGGGGAACCATTATCGGGCAAGGCGGACTGACATTAACCGGTGCCAATGGATTGGTCATTAATAGCAGTACCATATCTGCAGGCACTATCTCAGCGGGTTCTCTCACATTGAACGCCGCGGCAGGTGGTATATCTACGCCGGGCGCAATAACGCTGAACGCGTCTGATGGTATCAGCATCAATAATAGTTTCACCTCAGCGGGTGCAACGATTATTGATGCTGATACAGATAACAGTTCTACCGGAACTTTCACACTTGCAGGAGCATTGAGCACCGGGAATAACACTCTTTCAATTACAGCGGTGGACCTGGCCTTGAACAGCACTCTGAGTAGTGGCACTGCGGGTACGACGATTCTGGCTTCTCAGTCAGGAACTACTATAGGACTGGGCACGACTGGCAGCATGAGTTTGAGTGATACAGAACTGGGAAATATCACCGCCGGAAGCCTCATCATTGGTGATGGAACAAATGGAAGTATCACGGTGGATGGAGTGACTTCTGCCAATAGCGACCAGTTTGGGGCGCTCACTTTGAACGCCACAAGCTCCGGGTCGTCAGTAACTTTTGGGACGACGGATTCCTCTTTTCAGGGTTTGACGGTGAATGCTGATAACGGAATTTCACTCACTTCAAGTTTGACGACTAACGGCGCGACCAGTTTGAATGCGGATTCAGACAGTGATGGAATCGGAAGTTTTACTCTGGCAGCAAGTAAAACAATGTCCACGACAAATAATTCTTTATCACTGACTGCCAGTAATCTGATTTTGGACACGGGTAGTTCAATGAGTTCTGGAACTGCAAGCACTACTCTGCTGACAGCTTTATCCGGAACAACCATTGGTTTGGGAGGGGGGGCCGGAACATATTCTGTGACAAATACCGAACTGGGGCAGATCACGGCAGGAAGTCTGGCCATAGGAGATGGAACCAATGGAACCATAACGGTAGACGGTGTGACTTTAGCTTCGACACCACTGACCCTGGTCGCGAGTTCTGGAGCTGGTGCGATTAACTTTTCAACTACTGCCTCTTCGTTCAATAGTCTGACTCTGGATGCAGGAACAGGAGGGGTGGACTTTGGCGCAAACGTATCCACGAGTGGAAATATGAACGTCACTTCAGGTGGAACCATCACAGATACGGGAGTTTTGGCTATAGGGGGAACATCCAGCTTCACCACTGATATTGCAGATCAGGCAATCATCCTGGACAACGCCTCTAACTCATTCACCGGGGCAGTGAGCTTGAACACTTTGGGGGCGGGTGATGCGACGTTGACGAGTAATAATGCCGTGACACTGTCTGCTTCTACCGTAGGTAGAAACCTTGATGTGACTGTAGGTGGAGATAATTCTTTGAATGTGACAGGTGCTGTGTCGTCGGGTGGTGCAATCAACCTCCTCGCAGACGATGATATTATTTTCACTGCTGCAGGCGACTTGAACACCACGTCGAACGGAAATATTACAGTTACAGCTGACAACGATCTCGACAAAAATGGATCAGGCGGAGCATTGACTATGGTGGATGGTACGGTGTTTAACGCGGGTTCGGGTATTCTGGCCCTTTCTGCTGATGAAGACATTACAATTGGTCGGGTTGAGACCAGTAGTTCTTCTGATGTGGCGGTGACGCTGACTTCATTCAGCGGTGGACTGGTCGATGGGGATACTGCATCGCCGCCTGAGTTTACCAGCCTCGGTGGTGATTCAAGCCCGTGGCTTGATGTTGATGCTGAAAACGGCAGATTGGTGGCAGATGTTGCGACCGGATTTGGAGAAGGTAATCCCATTGAAACGAAGGTCCAGTCTGTGGACATCGATAACTCAACCTCCGGTAAAGTTGATATCTTTGAATTCGACACCCTTGATATTGTTAATATAACCAATACTGGTGGGGCTTCCGAAATTTCCTTTGAAGGGATTCTTACAGGACAAACTAATTGCTCAGGGGCGTGTTTGTTTGTTCGACGTGATATTAGAAACGCACTCATAGGAAGCAAAACCCTGGGGCAGCTTACTAATGCGAGTAACGAACAGCTTACTTTTGATGTCTTCGAATTAGAAGGACCTAACTTTCTTGAAAAAACTCCGGTAGATCATATAGCTGGTTCCCCAAATGGACCTTTCACGGCGGATCTCTTTAGTGAAAAGTTTGAGCTGGTTGAGTTGGCTGCAGGAACTGATGGAAATTTTGAGGGTATGGAAGTGAGCCAGACTTTTTGGGGAGGACCGAAACAACCTACTCTGGAAGTGGCTGAATGGAATACACCTGATAAAAAGTCTCGCTCCAGACAGAAATCAGCCAAGAGGAAGAAACGGAGGGGAAGAAAAGTGGATGACACTGCTTCCATAACTATGAAAAAAACGACCAGGGAAGCCCCGAAACCTCGTATCCAAAAGAGTGAGTCGGGTTATCTCGGATTTGCTCCCTAGATACTTATGAAGCGGGTGTCTCCATTTTCATATATTCAGAATTTTTAAGGTATTCTGCATCAACTACACTCAGCTTGCCGTGTTGAGGGTCTTCGACATACTCTTTATAGATACTGTCAAATTCTTTGCCGGTATCAGGAGCTCCTTTTAATTCGAGAAACCGGGTTTCTACCGGGTCTCGCCTGAGAAGTTTGAGCGTGTAGGAATCTAGTTTGAACGGGGGTTGTAGTTTTTCCAGTGCGACCAGTGGTTCAATTCCCTCTGACATGATGTCCTTGATTTCTTCTTCCAGTAAATTTTTTCTTTCCTGATGATGGGCGTGAGGATAGTCGGCCTGAGAAAAAGTCATGAAATCCAGATCAGGCCAATAATTGTTGATGAAGTCATCGAAGTTCACTTCCACTGCGTTACTCAAATGAATATCTCGGGAATTCCCAGGATCGTTGCGAACCAGATCGTTATAAACCTGAATGATATTGTGAACGGAATCATAGAGCACGGCCCAGTGATAGGCGTTGACCTGTTCATGAGTGCCAAAGGAATCCATTGCCTTGACGAGAACGACCAGCGCGAAATGCATGTCCTCCATTTTCAAGAATGCCGATGACCAGGGGAACCGGCTTTTGTACCATTGGTTGACATCAGTCGGGTATTCCCGCCGCGAAGAATCTTCCGGGGGCCGGTAACCGTTTTCGATGAAGTCCAGAATGTCATCGAGTTCTTTATAGGCCAGGTCCAGTCCCGCTCGCACCACCGTGTAGGGAAACAACTTGCGCTGGTACTCCATATATTGTTTTATTTCCGGCAGCTTGTCTTCCAGTGCGTGCTTGTGGTCTCTTGTCCCGATATCTTTAGCGAAGATCAACATAGTATTTTATAGTGTCCTGGTTTTATTATTTTCCGGAATCAAAACGCTGGGTGAACATTTTAAGAATGTCCATTTTTTCCTGATCACTCATGTCTTCGATCATTTTACGTGCATCCGCCATTTGTTCAGGAGTCATCTTCCCCATAGCATCCTTGGCGGCGTTTTGAAACCCTTCCATATTGGCGGCTCCTTTGACCCAGGAAAACTCATCCGCTGCGGTTTTTTCGTCCGGTGCTTTGAAATCAATTTTCTCCCGTGAGCGAAACTCCACATGGTTGCCAACGATTTTACCGAAAATTTGTTCATCCTGAAGTTTGTCCAACACATCTGCCAGTGAAGACCCGTGCTTTTTGCAGGCGTCATAAACAGGTTTGAAGGGCAGGCGGACGATCTTCTCCGGAAACCCATTCTTGCGAATGGAATGTTTGATGCTTTCTTCAGCGGGATTAGTTTCAGTTTCGCTCATAGGAACTTCGAAAACGCCTCAAGATTGGATTTAATCAGGAGTATAGTATAATCCACAGTGATACTCATTCGGTTATTTTCTTTATGGTCAGAACTACAAAAAAAGTTTCTAAAGCGAAAAAAAAACCGGCTTCTGCTTCCCAGAAGGGAATATCCCTGCGCCTGGCCCTGGCGCAGGTCAATGCTCTGGTAGGCGGGTTCAAAGCCAACGCCGAGAAGGTGAAATCGGTCTGCACTAAAGCCCGCAAAATGGGTGCTGATGTGGTGCTGTTCCCCGAGCTGATGGTCACGGGTTATCCGCCGGAAGATTTATTACTGAAAAAAAGTTTTATCGAAGATTGCCAAAAAACCTTAAAAAAAATCGCTTCCGCTACACGTGGCCTGACAATCGTCGTCGGATTTGCCGAACAACAGGGCGAACACCTTTATAATTCCGCCGCCCTGATATGTGATGGAAAACATGTGGCGACGGCTCGCAAAATGCTCCTGCCTAATTATGGTGTGTTCGATGAGAAACGCTATTTTATCGAAGGGGATGAACCGCTCAGGTTTTCTTTGAAGGGAGCGCAAATCGGACTCACCATCTGCGAAGACATCTGGGAAGAATCGGGGCCGGGAAAAACTTTGAGCAGGCATATAGACCTTCTGCTCAACATTTCTTCATCGCCGTATCATAAAGGTAAAGCCCAGTCACGCCGGCAAATGATCGTCCAGCGCGCCAAAAGTTATAAATGCCCCATCGCCTATGTCAATCTGGTAGGGGGGCAGGACGAGCTGGTGTTTGACGGGCACAGTCTGGTGGTAGAAGCGAATGGGGAAATTCTTGCTCAGGGCAACTCGTTTGAAGAAGAAATTATTTATACGGATATCGCTCTGTCCCCCAAGCCCGGTAAGACGGAGTCTTCAAAGATTTTAAGTGTCAAGGCACCGGCCTCCCTGACAAAATTTAAAAACTTTGTCCAATTACCGATCTGTGTTTACAGGGAGAAACCGGAGGAAGAAGAAATTTATTCTGCTCTGGTGCTGGGCACCCGTGACTACATCCGTAAAAACGGATTCTCCAAAGTGGTTCTGGGCTTGAGCGGTGGCATTGATTCGTCGCTCACGGCGGCGGTCGCGGTCGATGCATTGGGACCGCAAAATGTGGTGGGCGTGCTGATGCCATCCCCGCATTCTTCCAAAGGCAGCATCGATGACTCTTTAGCTTTGGCGAAGAATTTAAACATCAAAACTTTTACCTTCCCCATCGTGCCAGCCATGAAAGCCTATGAATATATTCTGAAAGAAACGTTCAAGGATACAGACTCAGGTCTGGCAGAAGAGAACCTGCAAGCCCGCATTCGTGGCAACTTGTTGATGGCATTGTCTAACAAGTTCGGCGGGATGGTTTTGACCACCGGCAACAAAAGTGAAATCAGCATGGGCTACTGCACGCTCTATGGCGACATGGCAGGAGGATTCGCTGTGATCAAAGATGTGCCGAAAGTTTTAGTTTATGAACTCTGCGAGTGGCTTAACCGGGATAAAATAATCATCCCAAAAAATGTTCTGACCAAAGAACCCTCGGCAGAACTCCGCCCCGACCAGCTAGACACGGATTCGCTTCCACCTTACGACCTCCTCGATCCGGTGTTGTTGCGTTATGTCGAAGAAGACGCATCCGTTGACGAGATTAAGGTGAAAGGATTGTCCAAAGCCGAAATCCAGCGCATCGCCCGGCTCGTCGATCTCAACGAATACAAACGCCGCCAGGGTCCTCCAGGAGTGAAAATCACCCCAAAAGCCTTCGGCAAAGACCGGCGGTTGCCCATTACTAGTAGCTCAAAATAAACCTGTAGTTGTCATTATTGAGAGGAACGATAGTGACGAAACGTGAAATTTTCCTTAATTTTCGTGTCCGTCTGCTATATCCAATATTTTCCAAAGGCTCGCGACAGCAGCTAGCCTGAGGCTGGAATCCTTTGTTACGGGGTGGTAGAATCGGATTAAGGATCAAAATGCTATTTATCTCAATAAAACGAGTTGAATCATTGGAGGGTTTGTCATGAAAAAAATTGGTGTGGTGCTTTCTGGGTGCGGGGTGTTTGACGGTGCTGAGATTCACGAGTCGGTCATCACTCTTTTAGCGATTGATCGAGCGGGTGCCCAAGCAGTTTGCATGGCCCCCAATGTCGACCAGATGCATGTGGTCAACCATCTCACTGGCGAAGAAGCAGCGGGAGAAAAGCGTAACGTCCTCGTTGAGGCGGCGCGGATTGCCCGTGGTGAGATTAAAGATATTGCTACGGTCAAAGCGGATGATATTGACGCGCTGGTGTTCCCCGGTGGGTTTGGTGCGGCCAAAAATCTCTCCAGCTTCGCGGTCAAGGGCGAAAACTGTGATGTTCACCCGGAAGTTCTCCGTTTGGTGAAAGAGTTTGCCGCCAAACAGAAACCGCAGGCGGCACTCTGCATCGCCCCGGCGATGATGGCAAAAATCTATGAAGACGCTCCCCAAAAACCCACGCTGACCATCGGCAATGACAAGGAATGCAGTGGCGCGATGGAAACGATGGGAACCACACATCAGGACTGCTCAGCGCGTGATTTTGTCTTCGACGAGAAGAATAATATCGTTTCGACCCCGGCTTATATGCTGGGTCAAAGTATCTCGGAAGTGGCCGAAGGCATTGAAAAAACCATCAAAAAGCTACTCACCCTCTGACGAGGGAGGCAAATGAGTGGCAAACGCTCGCTTTGCTCCCGGGCCACAAAAACAGCTGTTTTTCGTTCCAACCTCCTTTTAAAGGCTTTACCGGCATCTTTTTGCCGGGCAAACCTGTTGTCAGTTTGATGGTATTAGTGCACACTGGCCCCACGCTGAGTGGGCGGAGGCCCCTCCGTTAAAGGATTTAGGCTATTTTTCCGTAAAGAAAGACTGGACCCTTATATATAATGGTAGGGAAACGGATTTTTTTCTGGTCAGGGAGACTATGAGCGAAAAAACTTTATTGGTCACAGGTGGTGCTGGATTCATTGGTAGTAACTTCATCAATTTTATTCATAAACGCTACCCGAACTACAAAATCCTTTTGCTGGACGCTTTGACCTATGCCGGCAACCTCGACAATATTCCTGCAAGTCTGAAGTCCAACGGACACTTTCAATTTCATCACGGTAATATCACCCATCCGGACATTGTCAATAAGCTGGTTTCGGAAGCGGATATTGTGGTGCATTTCGCGGCGGAGTCGCATGTGACGCGCTCGATTTATGATAACGCGATTTTCTTCGAGACGGATGTGGTCGGCACGCAGGTGGTTGCCAACGCTGTAGTGAATAATCCCGTCGAATTGTTTGTGCACATCTCTTCTTCCGAAGTGTATGGCACGGCTTTGACCGATCCGATGGATGAGGATCACCCGCTGAACCCCATGAGTCCCTATGCAGCAGCCAAGGCAGGGGCGGATCGGTTGATTTATTCTTACGTCAAGACTTACGAGTTACCGGCGGTCATCATTCGTCCGTTTAATAATTATGGACCGTGTCAGCATCTGGAAAAAGCCATCCCCAATTTTATTGTCAGTGCATTGCAGGACCAGCCGTTGACCATTCATGGTAACGGCGAGAGTTCTCGTGACTGGATGTTTGTAGAAGACACTTGCGAAGCGTTGGACCGGGTACTGCATGCTGAACGTGATCGGGTGACAGGTCAGACGATCAACCTGGGAACCGGGACCGACACTTCTGTGGTGGAAATCGCCAGTAGAATTTTACAGTTGATGGGCAAACCTGAAAGTTTATTGCAGTTTATTGATGATCGCCCCGGTCAGGTGACCCGGCATATTTCTTCAGTAGACAAGTCGCGTGAATGTCTGGATTGGCAATCAAAAGTGGAATTGGATGATGGGCTGAAACGTACCATTGAGTTTTATCAAAATAATCGCAAGTGGTGGGAACGGACTCTGTGGATGAAAGAACTCTGGGCTCCCAAAGGATAAAGGTTATGCGGGTTACCATACTTCAACCTTCTTATTTGCCGTGGCTGGGATTTTTTGAGCAAATGAGCCGTTCTGATAAATTCGTTTTGCTGGATGATGTGCAGTACACACGGAGGGACTGGAGAAACAGAAACCGGGTTCGAGTGAACGAGGACTGGGCCTGGTTGACAGTGCCAGTTCTGCAAAAAAGCAGGTTCTCGCAAACCCTGCTTGAGACTCGCATCGATAATTCTGTGCCCTGGCGGAAAAAACATTTACAGACTTTGCGTCAGCATTATTGCAAAGCGCCGTTTTTTGAAAAATACTTCCCCAGATGCCAGCAAATTTATGAAAAGGAATGGGAGTTTTTATTCGACCTTTGTTTGGAAACGATTATCCTTCTTAAGGAGGAGTTTGGTATTGAGACTCCACTCCTGCGTTCATCTCAAATGAAAACGACGGGAGAAAAAACCGAGCGGCTCCTTTCGATTTGCAAGGAACTGGGTGCGACCCATTATTTGAGCGGTGAAGCTGCGAGCGACTATATTATGGAAGAGGATTTTTCCAGTCAGAATATTGAGTTGGAGTATCAAAAATACGAGCACCCGGTTTACCCGCAGAGGTATCCCGGATTTGTGCCTCAGTTGTCTGCGATTGATTTGTTGTTCAACTGCGGTGAGCAAAGTTTGAATGTCTTGAGACAAGTGGAGCCGATCCGGTGCTCATAGGATATCTATTATGATAGATTTTAAATTCCTGCAAAAAATATTGCCGCGTCTTTATTCGTTTCTGCCGTTCCATCTGGCACCCCGGTTTTCTTTGCCACCCGTACAGGCTTTTTTCGAGGTGACCTATCGTTGCAACCTGCGGTGTGACATGTGCCACTACCTGGAGATTATCGAAGAAACGGAGTCGAAGAAAACATATAAAAATGAAATGTCGAGTGAGGAAGTGAAAAAAGCAATTTCCAAACTTCCCCGATTTTCTTTGATCACCTTCACCGGCGGTGAAGCGTTCATGAAAAGTGATTTCATGGACATCCTTGAGTTCGCGACCAAACGGCATAAAGTGCATATCATTACAAACGGAACGACCTTGAGCGAAAAGGTTGTGGAAGATCTTATGCAGCTGAGGCTGAAGTCGACCTGGGGTTCGGGATTGTTTTATATGGGGGTTTCACTTGAAGGCGAGGAAGAATTGCACGACAGCATCACAACGATTCCCGGTTCTTTCAAAAAGACGACTCAAGGGTTGGAACGGCTGGTTGCTCGCCGGAAGGAGTTGAAATCCCGATTCCCACTCATCCATGTTACTTGTGTCATCAACCGGGGCAATGTGCGAGAGTTGGTCCCGTTGTATGAATATGCCAGTAAACTGGGAGTCAATGTTGCCAATTACGTTTTGAGTAGTCCGGCCACTTACTGGCATGGAAAAGACTATGATCAGGATGAGCATTTGCAGAGGCCGACAGTACCCGTCGAAGAGATCGAACCGAAAATTTTGCGGGAGCAGTTGGAACTTTTGCAGAGCAAAAGTAAAGAGAACATGACTCAACTGAGATTTTCACCAAACTACATCACAGTGGATGAGATTGTTCGCTACTACAGCAATAAAAGTACGTATCAGGATTACCGTTGTTACATTCCCTGGACGAAGGTGGCTTTTTCAGCTTATGGCGATACTTTCAGCTGCCCGCATTACAGAGTTGGTGATGTCGGCAATGATTCGCTGGGTTGGCAGTCGGATCGCATTCGCGGGTTCCGTGAAAAATTGAAAGCGGAAGGAATTTTTCCGGGATGCCTGGGATGCTGTCAGTCGGAGTACGTTGGCTCCACTCCTTTAGCAGGAGAAGTAGTTATTGAAGAACGTATCAAGCGAGTTGAGTTTTTGAAAGTCAAGGAAAGCGGTTGTTCGGCACCAGCTTTTCACAGAGAAGAGCCCGGGGGAACAGCTTGATATGATGGAAGGAATCGAATCGCCTTTATTGTCGGTGGTGCCAAATAAAGATATGGATAAAAACCCGGAAATTTCTATAGTCGTTCCTGTTTTTAACGAGGAATCCCTGGTTGATGAACTTTGTTCACGGCTTAAAACTGTTGGCGATGCGTTGAATCGTTCTTACGAAATCCTGATTGTGGATGATGGCAGTGATGACGGGTCGTTTGAAAAACTCAAGCGCATCAGTGAGACGGAAAAAATATTCCGTCTGGTCCGGTTGACCCGAAACTTTGGTCAGCAGTCGGCCATGTTAGCAGGTTTTAGAATTAGCCGGGGAGAGATTGTGGTTCAGTTGGATTCGGATTTGCAGAATCCACCGGAAGAAATTCCTAAGCTGCTTGCCGCGTTGGCGGATGATATTGATCTTGTCACCACCGTTCATAAAAAACGGCAGGATGGTTTGTTAAGGATTATGGGATCAAAATTTCTGCGTGGATTCGGACAAATGCTTTTTGGAAAAGCCGTGAAGTTGAATTTAAGTTCCTTCCGCGTTATGCGTCGAAGCGTTATAGAAAAGATTGAAGCTTGTAAGGATCGGTCCCGTTATATGGCCGTCTTGATGAGTTGGATGGGACTACCCAGCGTGGAGGTCGAGGTGGAGCACCATGCCCGAAAAAAAGGCGAGACCAAGTATAGTCTTCTGACCTTGATGAAACTATCCTGGGACCTGGTGACAGGGTATTCAAACTTTCCGTTGAGATTAGTGACTTATATGGGATTATTTGGTGCTTTTATAGGATTTTTAATGATGGCATTTTTGCTGTATCAGCGAATCGCCAATGGAATTTTAATTGAAGGATTTGTTGTTCTCTCGGCGGTGTTCGCATTTTTTGCAGGAGTTCAGCTTCTTTCTATCGGGTTTCTGGGGGAATATCTCGGACGTGTCCATTCCCAGATTCAGGATCGCCCGGACTATATTGTGGAAAAGGTGATTGAATAATGCAGGTTAAACCTCTTACTTCATTGATTATCGAGCCGACCAACACCTGCAACCTGCGTTGCACGTTTTGCTTTGTGACAGAAGGCATGACACGTAAGGAAGGCTTTATGGACTTTGACCTGTTCAAGAAAGTTATTGATGATTGCCCCGACCTCGAACATCTTTGCATGCACAATTGGGGAGAACCTCTGTTGCACAAAGAAATTTTTAGGATGTTTGAGTATGCCCACGATGCGGGGGTCAAGTTTATCGTGATGAACACCAATGGGACTTTGTTGACCGATAAAATAATTGGCAAGATTGTCGACAGCCCTCTTAATATCATCCGTTTTTCTATTGATGGTTCGGCGGAAACGTTTGAGCGGATACGAGGTGTGGAACTGGAGAAGATAGAAAAAAATATTCTGAAACTTAAGAGCGAAAAGGAAAAAAGGCGTCCCGAACTGAGCATGGGAGTGGTCTTCACTGTAGAAGAAGAAACACAGGAAGATGTTGACCCTTTTGTCAGTCACTGGGAATCTGTTATGGATCATGTTCGCACGCAACCCAAACTGATTCAAAGCCCGAGAGAAGAACCCTGCCCGGAGCCTTTTGGAAAAGACTATGGCAAGCTGGTGGTGTTATGGGATGGAACGGTGATTCCCTGCTGTGTGGATTATAATGCGACCTTAAAACTGGGAAGTGCTGTCCATGACAACGTGCAAGAATTGTGGCATGGCAGTGAGATAGAACGATTACGCGTCCAGCATGAAAGAGGGGAATACCCCGATGTCTGCGTCAATTGCAACGAATGCAAGACATCGAAAACCAAAAAGCGTTTCTTTTTTGAAGAACTCGTCCCCTGATGGAACCTTCGATGGCATCCCCTGTCACTAAAGAAAAAGTGCTGGAAGAAAACCGAAGGGTGCATGCCTTGGAAAACCGGTTATACCTTTCCCGCCACCCTGAGCAGACAAATTTTTTTCAGAACTCTATTCTAAAAAAAACGGTGAATAAAGCTTGTGTCACCTTGAAGCCCGGCGCGAAAATTCTTGACCTGGGTTGCGGGACGGGTTACCTCTCTCTGGAATTTTTGTCAAAAGGATATCATGTTACAGGCTTGGATTTGTCGCAGGAAATGATACAGGCATTTGAAGAGTCCATTCCGACACCATTGAAACCTCAAGCCCGTCTTGTGATCGGAGACGTTGAGGAGTTTCTGTTGCAGAATCAAGACGACTATGACGTGATTGTTTTGTCAGCGATTTTACACCATCTCTTCGATTTCGAATCGGTGTTGCGTCAAATTTGT
>JAJDBI010000020.1 GCA_029261435.1 Nitrospinaceae bacterium | reverse complement strand
TGGCTGCATCCCAAAAATAAAGTATTCCCGAAAGTGACCACCTACGGTCAGATCATGAACGAAGTCTTTAACTATATCGGCTTTCGTTGCGCGCAATCCCTACCAAAATAGATACAGGCTGGTAAGTAGAAGCTTGAAAGAGTGAGGTGACTGCTATGACTACCTGCTACAGGTTGCTTGCCAGTTAACGACACTCGCTGCACAGGCCGAACATGTCGAGCTTGTGCGAGGTGATGGTGAAACCGTTTCGGCTGGCTACTTCTTCCTGAAATTTTTCAATGAGGGGATGGTTGAACTCGATGATTTTTCCGCATTCGGTGCAGATCATATGATCGTGATGGCCGTGCATATATTTATGCTCATAGCGTTTCTGCCCGTCACCAAAATCAAGGTCCGAAGCCAGGCCACTTTGAGTTAGTAATGCCAGGGTGCGGTATACGGTCGCCAGTCCAACTTTCGGGTCGGTGAGGGTGACTTGATTATAAAGTTCCTCGGCGCTGACATGTTTTTCACATTGCAGAAAAGCATTGAGGACAGCACGTCTCTGCTTAGTGATCTTCAGCTTGTTTTGAACAATATAATCTTCAAGAACTTCTAATTCTTTGCTGGCCATAACTTTTCTATTAAGAATTTTAACGGGTTAATCTAGCACGGTCATTCAGAGGGGTCAATCTCTGGCTATGGTATTGGATGCTTGACATCAGAAAAAGTTTTGCCTAACGATAACTATTATGAACTGGCGGAGAACTTGCTCATTTCTGTAGCTAGTTTCTGAGCTGAGCATTCGATCTGTTCTCCGGACTCCATGTTCTTCAAGGCATACTTACCGGAGCGGATTTCATTCTCTCCAAGGATCAGGCTGAACCGACACTGGGTCTTATTGGCTTTGCGCATCTGGCTTTTCATACTGCCAGCCTCATAATCCCGTTCAACCTGAAACCCTTTTAAACGTAAGTCATGGGCAATTTGAAACGCGGCGGTTTTGGCTTCCTCTCCCAGACAGACGATAAAAATATCGGGATTTTTAGGCATTGTTTTTGTGTCATCAAAAGGTACTAGCGAGACTAATCGCTCTAGACCAAGGGCAAACCCAAAGCAGGGTGTTGAGGGTCCATCCAGTTCTTCAACCAGAGTATCGTAACGACCGCCTCCGCAAATAGCATTTTGAGACCCTAAATTATTTGAGGTGACTTCAAATGCAGTGCGGTTGTAATAATCCAGCCCTCGAACCAGGTTTGGGTTGACGGAATAGGGGCTTCCGGCAGAATCCAGAAGAGAACGCACTTCTGAAAAATGGTCGGCACTGGCCGGGTCTAGATGGTCTATGAGCTTGGGAAGTCCTTCAGCAATTTTTCCGCATTGTTCCACTTTACAATCGAGTATGCGCAAAGGGTTGCGCTGGTATCGGTTTGTGCAGTTGGAGCAAAGCTGGTCCAGATGTTTTTCGATTTCGGTTTTCAAAAGTTCTCGGTATGCAGGACGACACTCCTGGCTACCCAGGCTGTTAATCTGAAGCTTGATGTCGGTGAGGCCCAGTTCGTTGAAAAACTCCATGAGCATGGTCATCACTTCCACATCCACAATCGGGCTGGGTGAACCCATTGCCTCGACTCCTATTTGATTGAATTGCCTTAACCGTCCTGCCTGAGGCCGTTCATAACGAAACATAGGGCCTATATAAAACATTTTGAGCACTGAAGGGGGATTGTACATCTTGTGCTCGACATAGGCTCGGACTACTGAAGCTGTTCCTTCGGGACGAAGAGTGATGGAGTCGCCACCCCGGTCTTGAAAGGTATACATTTCTTTCTCGACGATATCCGTAGCTTCACCAATACTCCGGGAAAACAGTCGCGTATCCTCGAAAACGGGGAGGCGTATCTCCTTGAAACCGTATCGTGGAAAAATTTTATGGGCGATGGACTCGATATACTGCCATTTCCAGATTTCATCAGGCAGGATGTCTTTAACACCACGTATGCTTTGAATTTTCATAATAATTATATATGGGAGCTATAAAGAAAGGTTCATCCGCTTAACCATTTGAACCAGCCGCCTTTTTTTACTGTAGCAGCAAGACGTTCTTCTGCTAATTCCACATCTTTTTTGCTACCAATGAATAAAGGGAGTCGATCGTGAATACCAGTGGGGGTAATATCCAGAATACGTTGCTTTCCTGTCGAGGCTTTCCCACCAGCATTTTCAACAATGAAAGCCATGGGAGCGGCTTCAAATGAAAATCGCAATTTTCCTTTAGGGCTTTTTGTGTCTCGGGGGTACATGAAGAGTCCTCCTTTCAACAAAGTCCTGTGAAAATCAGCAACAAGGGATCCGATATAGCGCAATTTGTAGGGGCGTCCTGAACTTGGAGCATCTTCCTTTAAATAAGAGACCAGGTCCTTTTGCGCTTCATCCCAAACAACCCAGTTGCCTTCATTGATGCTGTATGTAGAACCCTGATCGGGGATAACCAGATCGGGATGTGAGAGGAAAAACTCGCCGAGGGCAGGGTCTAGTGTGAAACCATGAACTCCATGACCGGTCGAGTAGACAAAAATTGTGCTGGAACCATATGCAATATAACCGGCTGCAATTTGCTCGTCTCCCTTTTGCAGGAGATCTTCATCTGTGACAAGGTCGCCCGGGCTTTTCTTTTTGTAGATGGAAAATATTGTTCCAATACTAACGTTCACATCAATGTTTGAAGAACCATCGAGAGGATCCATCATGAAAATATATTTCCCGGGTTTATCTTCAGGGGGGATGATATAAGCCTCATCTTTTTCTTCAGAAGTGATAGCGCATACAGTTCCTGACTGGCCAATAATTTTGGTAAAAGTGATATCAGAAAACTCATCGAGTTTTTTTACTTCTTCTCCTTGCGCATTTATTTTTCCGGTGAGCCCAAAAATATCCTCCCCGATTCCTGCACTGTTGACTTCCAGAGAAATGATTTTAGCTGCGACCATGATTTCATTCATCAGGCTGGTGAACTCTCCGGTAGCTCCGGGAGTGGCTTTCTCCTGCTGTCTGATATGTTGAACCAGGGTTGTATGTTCCATATGTATCCAATTCTCGGACGAGTATTAATCCGCTATTAAATTTAGAAGGCTTATAAGTCGAATAAATCTCAGGGGCTTGAAAAACAAAACATCGTTTTTCAGAAAGAAGCCCTGATATTTGAAAGGTTGTTGATTCTACAACATATCAAAAATCAGGGCAATGAAAATGGAGCAATCAGGAGACGGGAACAGGAATGCTGTTTCGAGTTCTTCCATATCTCTTTCTATCATTTTCGTTTAGAATTTTTTTCCGTAAACGTATGCTTTTAGGTGTGATCTCTGCCAACTCGTCTTCATTCAGAAAACCAAGAATCTGTTCAAGGCTCATTACTACTGGGGGTGTGAGAATGATATTTACATCAGACCCGGATGCTCGCATATTACTCAACTTTTTTTCCTTGCAGAGATTGACCACAAGATCATTATCTTTTTTGTTTGTGCCAACAATCATTCCGGTATAAAGCTCTTCTCCAGCACCAACAAACATGGAGCCTCTATCCTGAAGATTGAATAGAGAAAAACCAGTTGTCTTACCATTTTCCATGGCAATGAGAGCACCATTAACGCGTTGTGCAATTTCTCCGCAATGCGGAATAAATTTATGGAAGCTGCGATTAATGATACCTGTGCCTTTGGTCAAAGTTAGAAATTCAGAACGAAACCCAAACAGTCCACGTGTGGGAATGACGAATTCAAGCCTTGCTGTGGTTTCCCCTTGATTCATATTTTGCATGGTTGCTTTGCGTTGTCCCATTGCCTCCATAACAGAACCC
>JAJDBI010000019.1 GCA_029261435.1 Nitrospinaceae bacterium | reverse complement strand
ATGTACTGAAATCCTCCCTGATCCAACGC
Organism: Nitrospinaceae bacterium; assembly: GCA_029261435.1. Lineage (GTDB taxonomy): Bacteria > Nitrospinota > Nitrospinia > Nitrospinales > VA-1 > LS-NOB. Next base: position 28,891 of record JAJDBI010000019.1, on the reverse strand, counting down.
GCATTCAACATTTCCCCAAAAATTGGCTACCGGGTCTTTCATGATCCGATCCCCCCTAAAAAATGGTTACGAAAATACAGTTTTCCAAAGGAAAAACCTAACTCCACTAACCTATCGGCAATAAGAAAGGAATCTTCAGCCCAACCTGACCTGTTTCAGGATTCAAGATGGGTTCAGGGTCGGCCTCAAAGCTTTGAGGAAAACCAAACCCCACAAATGCAACCGAAAACTCCAACTAGTTTTTTAAGAATGAAATAACTATAAATAAATCAATTACTTTTGTCAATAACTTTCTAAAAAAAACTATTCCAAATTTGTCTTTAAAAGTAAATACTCCTTATTTAATAACAAGTTACAATAATTTTTCCAGGCACTTAAAATTAAGCCCGCAAAGAAATAACTAATTGTTTTTCAATGATTTAAAAGCATAGGCAGAAGAAAACTTCAGATAAGAGTCTTTTTAGGCGCTTAAATTAAGGTGGGATTTAGCTTCACGGGAGTGCAAGACTATTTGAAGTAAAAAATAGAGTTATAGGTAGATATCAGGGGTTAACCCTTAGTTGAGGTAGGGGCATACGATGCGTTTACGATTCAAAATAGCTGGCACCACAGCCTTCCATTTCACAGACCTCCACCCGTTTCATACGAGTCGTTTGTGAATTGACTTTCTCCTTGAGCTTCAGGAACAACCAGCGGGCGATATTTTCCGCTGAAGGGTTTAACTCATCAAAGGGGGGTATTTCGTTGATATTTTGATAATCCAGCTTGCCCAGAATTTCTTCCACCAACTGTTTCAGTTTCACAAAATCGATTCCCACTCCCATGGCATCCAGTTCATCCGCCTCAACAGTGACCTGAGCGGACCAGTTATGACCATGGAGGTTTTCATATTTCCCGTCATAAAGCCTGAGCTGGTGAGCGGCAGAAAAACCGGTTTTAACATTTACCTCGTACATATTTAACTCCGAATTAAAATTTAATTTATTTTTAAAACCGCATTGATACATTCATGCGCCGTATTCAGCATGATTTTTATCTCCTCCTCGGTGATGACCAGAGGTGGAATGAAGTAGACCACGTCTCCCAGAGGGCGCATGAAAACTCCTCGCTTTAAACCTTCGAGATAGACCTGATAGCCGATACGTTTTTCAAAAGCAAACCGTTCTTTATTCTTCCCGACCAATTCCAACGCCGCGATCATGCCCGTCTGCCGGAACTCGCCTTCTATTCCCTCAAACTGCTTTCCACATTCTTTCATTGTGGCGATTTTTGGGTTCAGTGATTGGAGAAAACCATTTTCTGTCAACATGCTCAGTGTTTCGTTGGCCACAGCACAGGCCAGGGGATTCGCCGAGTAGCTATGGCTATGGATGAACAGCTTATGATCCTGATGCTCGCCGTAAAAAGCTGAATAGATTTCATCGGTGGTCAGCGTGGCAGACAGGGGAAGGTACCCCGAAGTAATCCCCTTCGACAAACACAAAAAAGTCGGTTTAAGATCGTGTTCCCCGCAAACAAAAAGAGAACCGGTGCGCCCGAAAGCCACAGCGATCTCATCAAAGATCATATGAATCCCCAGAGACTCACAGGTCGATTGCAATTTTTTTAAATAGATCGGCGGATACATCATCATCCCTGCCGCTCCCTGTACCAGAGGCTCTACAATCACCCCGGCAACAGTGTTCGAATTCTCACTCAACGCTTTTTCCATCGGCTCAAAACATTCAGCGTTACACGTTTCACGCTGCAAACCATAGGGACAGCGAAAACAATCCGGTCCCTGAACCGGCAATTGCTCAGGGAGAACCTTTTCAAATTTTGTCCTGAAAATATCCAGACCGCATACAGAGAGCGCGCCTAGAGTTTCGCCATGATATCCTCCTTTGAGATGAGCAAACCGTACCTTTTGCGGCTTTCCTTTCTCCTGCCAGTATTGCAAGCTCATTTTCAGAGCCACTTCCACCGACGTGGAACCGTTGTCAGAAAAAAATACTTTCTCAAGTCCGACCGGTGACAAGTTCACCAGAGTTTCAGCCAAGTCAATAGCAGGCTGATGCGTGATACCGGCAAACATCACATGCGCCATTTTTTCCAACTGCCGAGTCAATGCCGTATTGAGTCGAGGGTGGTTATGCCCGAACAGGTTGACCCACCAGGAAGCGATCACATCCATATACCGATTGCCTTCCCGGTCATATAGATAAATGCCTTCTGCCCTCTCAACCAGTATGGGCGGAGTGGTTTCGTAGTCCTTATGCTGGGTGCAAGGATGCCAGATATGATGAAAATCGCGAACCAGATCAGGAGAACTCATGAAAAAACCTCATCACAGATTGTATCGAGTGGGGGAGAATTCGAGAATTTCATCACTCAGAATACCTCTGATCACAGCAGACATGTAGTCTGCCTGATTCGGAGTCATTAAAATTCCATTACGATAATGACCGGAAGAGTAAAACAGATTGTCATACTTTCCGCTCTTTCCCATTATCGGCATCAGGTCTTCAGCGGCAGGACGCAAACCCGCCCACGACTCTATCAAAGGCGCTGTTTTAAGAGCTGGAAGAATTTCAGCGGCATTGTCAATCAACCGGTCGATCACTTCATCTTCTATCGATGGATCAAAGCCCCGGTCTTCCATGGTCGAGCCAATCACAAATCCATTCCCTTCTCTCCAGGGTGCAATATAAGTCATCCGTCCATGCAGGGTGAAGTCCATAAAGTAATCGTCCAGCTGTACCCGGCACATTTGCCCTTTGATCGGTTTCAGAGGGATAGAAACCTCAAGCACGCGGGCCAACTGCGAAGACCAGCTCCCTGAAGCCAGGACAAACTTCTCCCCGGCAATATTACCTGAGTCCGTCACCGCCGATGCAATGGTTGAGTCCTTGCGGATAAAGCCCGAAACATTTGCTTCCAGAACATGAATCCCCAGCCTTCTGGAGGCCTGCATGAGCGAGTCGTGCATTTGTCGGTTATTGACCTGCCCCTCCCCTACCCACATCACTTCGCCACAGTCTTCTGCCAAATAAGGAGCTTTCTGGCGAACCTTATCCATACTCCATATTTCATGCGGGATGTCTTCACGGATGAAGAATGCCTTCCGCTCCTCCCAGGTATCTCCGTAATTTGAGGAGGGCATCAAAGAGCCCGCAGGTGAAAAATGGACAGGAGTTTCACTGACCGAAACCAGTTCTGCCAGAAACAGAGGGTATTTATCCAGTGAATCCCGACAAAATGTGAAAAACAGGTCGGCCTTGTCGCACTCACAAAAAGGGGCCAGCATCCCTGCTGCCGCCCGAGATGCCTGAAGGGAGTTGACAGGATCGCCCAAAACCGCGACTTTCAGCTGAGGATCATCCTGTTTAAGACGAAAGGCTATGCTATGACCAATGACTCCCGAGCCAATAACCACAATATCAAAATTCTCTTTACCCATATATCCAGTCCTTTCACTTCCATCCCGACATAAATCAACCCTGCCTTATAGCATCAAGCCCCTTGCCACTTCAAACCCGATTATGATAGTTTAGGAAAACAATTTGGCAAATTAAATTATTTATCTTAAATTCAAACCCGACGGGTTTTTCCCTGAAAGCCATTATGAACGAAAATACAGAAGCAAGTCAGGCCAGTCCCGATACCGAAAGTGTCGGGCAACGCGTTGATCCCATTCTAGAGCACTTGCATATAGAAGACGCCGAAGTCGACAAGGCACTCATTCGCAAAAGGTTTATAGATATCTGGGAATACGAAAATGGCAACGAACTGAGTGAGGAAGAGCAATACCTCACCACCGTTGCGGCATTCATCTACAATGCCCATAATGTACTGGATGATGCCAATGTGAGAGTGGATAAAGCCAGGTCGGCAATCACCGCAGCACTTGCAAAATGGAAACAACCTCAGCGCGATAAATTGATTGAAAAGGAGAAGGCTTCTGATAATCCGTTTAAAACTTTTGTCGAAAATCACCAGCCCGAAGTGGATGAAACCCATATCTGGAGGCATTTCCTACTCGAACATAAAAAAGTTGAAGAAAAAAACTGGGTCTACAAAATGAAAAAATGCTGGTTTGCTGAATTTTTCATTCGCTTTGGCAGAACCGACCTCATTCAATCGGCCTGCGCTTTTGACAAAATTCCCTTTGAAGCCCGAGAGGATTATGTCGATTTAAAATTGAGCAACCTGTTTGCACAGTTGGGTCAAGTTTGCCAGTTCGATTACAAACCGAAAAAAGACAAATAGCTTCTCCCATACGAGAGACCCTTAACGGGTGAAAAACAAGGCAACCCATCAATCCGAGATAACCCTTTACTCAACAATGAGGGCTATTGCCAGCCGAATCCTCGTCTAGTGGTCCCAATCAAAAATATCGCCTACTACATCAGCGGTCATGGCTACGGGCATTATGCCCGGTCCATTCCTGTTCTAAGACAGCTTATTGCCGGTTTTAATGTCCACATAAAATCAGAAATCCAGGAGTCTTTTTTTACAAAACTTCTCACAGGTGACTTCAAATACTGGTCACAGTCAGTGGATACAGGGTGTTGGCATTCTTCTTCATTGGAAGTTGACTCCGAGGAAACCTTCAAGTGTTTTCAAGAATTCCAAAACCGTTTGATGATAGAAGCCGAAAAATTGTGGCTCAAGCAAAACCAAATTGCACTGGTGCTCTCCGATGTTGCCAGCATGCCTGTTAAGGCGGCACATGACGTTGGAATCCCATCCATACTGATCGGGAATTTTACCTGGCATGATATATACTCCCACCTCCCCGGCGCTGAAGAGCATCAACATTTATTACAAATGCTGGAGGAAGAGTACCGTTGTGCCGACCTGCATATTCTCCCACAATGTCATTTGCCGCCATTGCAGGTCGAAAAAAGTAAAGAAGTCGGATTCCTTGCTCAAAAAGGGCAGGACATCCGCAAAGGTCTTGAGCAACATCTGGACATCTCTTTTGCTGGCAAAACCCTGGTCTTCATTTATCTCGGGTTGCTAGGCACTAATTCCGTGTTATGGAACAACCTTTCTCAACACAAAGACTGCCTGTATCTGACCCGTGACCCGATCGAGCAGTCGGTGCCCGGACTCCATATTTTAGATGACCGGTTCAATTTTCCTGATCTCATTGCCAGCGTTGACGTGGTGTGCACCAAAGGCGGTTACTCCACTCTGGGCTCGGCTTTCGCCAACCACAAGCCCGTCATCACCTGCGAACGTCACGATTTTTATGAATTTGAGGCCATACGCAAATATTTACTAAAAACCCAGACTGGGGTTATCATTGCAGATGAAGATTTTTATCATGGCAATTGGCAACCAGCCATCAAGACAGCGCTGAATTTAACCGTTAAGGATAAAGTTCCCTTAAACGGGGAAATCGAAATATTAGAAACTGTGCATCAAATGCTTTCATGAAAATTCCTGACATCACCCTCATCATCACCAATTGGAACGGCAGGGAACTTTTGCGCGAATGCCTGCCCAGTGTTCTCAGGTCCGTTTCCTATGATAACAAACGGTCTTACGAAATCATGGTGGTGGATGATTGCAGTTCCGACGATAGTCTGAAAGTTCTGGCACAGGAGTTCCCAACTGTGCGAGCAGAAAAAACTCCCGTCAATGTCGGGTTTCATGGAGCCAATAATTTCGGAGCCAGCTTATCTAGATCTCGGCTCATCATGCCAATGAACAACGATATAAAACTGGACGAAGATGCTCTCTACCATCTGGCAGAACATTTTGAAGGTGACAAGAAAACCTTTTCTGTCAGCGGCAAATTTTACGGCTTTGACGGAACTACATTTCTTTATGGCAACCGAGGCGGTTATTTTCGCAACGGGCATTTTTATCTTTACGAAAAAGAACCTGATGACACCAGCCAAACCCTGTTTGCCTGCGGTGGTGCCTTCATGGTTGACCGGGAAGGCTATTTAAAGCTGGGTGGATTCGACCCTATTTATCACCCTCTGTATTATGAAGAGATTGATCTCTCTTACCGCGCTCTTAAAAGAGGATGGAAGGTGCTCTATGAACCCAAATCCATCGCCTATCATAAGGTGCAATCCACCATCACCCGTCAGGAAAAGAAAAAACAGATAGGGTTGATCTCAGCACGTAACAATTATCTTTTTGTCTGGAAGAATATTCTGGATCGGCCATTGACCTGTCAGTTTCTGTTTTATATTCCGATTTTTTTGATCCGTGATCTCTTTCGCATGAAGAGCAGGTTCTGGGTCGCCTTCTATATGGCACTTAAACGACTTCCAAAAGTTCTCAAGGCGCGAAGGCAGGAAAAGCTGGATGTGATTTTCAGCGACCAGGAAATTCTACAGAGGATCAACCGGCCAGCGGCCTGAGGCAATGTGCAATAACTTTTTTGGCTAACAGCAACTTGCCTCGGCTCAAATTGCTCTTGCCCAGTTGCTCAATAAACAACAAACTCTCATGGCAAAAATCGCGATTCTCTGCAAAGCTTCTTTCTCCCACGGTATGGGTCATTTGATTCGTCAATCACATATCGCTAAAACTCTGCGAGACAGGGGAAACGAAATCACTTTTTTCATACCCGATTACTCACCCGCTCAACGCTGGCTGGATCAATGCGGGTTCCCACACCAAACTTCAAGCGATGCAGAAAAAGTATACGAGGATCTAATCATTCTGGATGTTCAGGACACCTCAGCAGCCTTTATCAAAAAGCTCCGACAAAACATAAATGCAGTAGTCAGCTTTGAAGACTTGGGAGAAGGCCGCAACCACGTCGACCTATTGGTCGACTGCAATCTGGACGAAGAAAAAACAGAAGAACTATCTGTTCAAACTCTTTTTGGTCACAACTATGCCGTCCTGGCAAAGGAGTTTGAGACCTGTCATTCTGAACCACGCGCACTCAAAAACCCCATAAAATCGGTGCTGGTGACTTTAGGAGGTACAGACCCACACTCTCTAACTCAAACGCTTGCAGAAAAAATTTTGCAACTCCGACCCGGTCTTTCCATAACGCTTCTTGCAGGCCCGGGCAACGAAAACATTCCGGCCCTGAAAAATTTGGCTGCCAAGCAAGAAAAAGTGAAACTGCTGGAGTCCACCTCAGAAATGGCACAAACCCTGTTCTCACATGACATCGTATTTTGTGCCGGAGGTGTCACCCTGCATGAAGCCATGGCTGTGGGCACTCCTGCCTTTGTCATCAATCAGGTCAAACATCAGGCAGACAAAGCCAATCGCGCCGAAAAACAGGGCGCCGCCAAGAATCTTGGAATGGCTGATTCCTGGGACGAAAGCCGTCTGCCGGAAATTTTACAATCCAGCCCAAAAGATCTCGAAAAAATGAGTCAAGCTGGTAAAGATATGATCGATGGAAAAGGATTGAAAAGAGTAGCGGACGCTATAGAAAATCTTTGTAGGAAAGGCAATGATCAATAACTCTTTAAGCCGAGAAAACTTCAAGCTTGCCGATAAAAGCCATTGCAAGCTGGCTCCACGCCTAGTGGTGGTGGCTAGTGGCGATTCATTCTTTTCAGAAAAGCCTGTCCTGACTCAGGAACCTTAATGCCTTCCTGCCCGATGAGCAGACTGCGGTTTGATACCGCTTGCTGGTAATACTCATAATTTGCGTGCTTGTCCGAAGAAATAATCGTTCCATCGAAAGAAAGTCCGGCGAACAATCCTTTGACGCGGGAATAGGCTAAAATATCATTTTCATTGAGAAGTTTGTCCAGATTCAGATCCAGGGTTTTTCCTACCGGACCAATGGCAATCTGCGGCCCTTCACCCAGGCTATATTGCGTCCGGAACAACTGTTTGAGTCCCTTGTTGGTGATCACTAAAAGCACCAACTCTGCTTCCTGAATTCCTGCCTGAATGCCCCAACTGGCCTGCCGGGACTTAATAAAAGCAGGGGGATTCCATTTCCCGGTCTTTGGTGAACGTACGATCACCACACCTTTTCCAACGCGAGCCCCGGCGATCACCGCTGCCTTCACCAGGTTTGGGAACACTACAATGGCCTTGGCATGGGTCAAAAGCTCCTGAGGAAAGCCTTCATCCGGATCACTGATCAATCCATCAAGAGCCTCCTCAGAATCCAAAAGAAGCTCAGTATGCTCAAAAGGATTCGACCCGCTAAACGGGGAAGATGCGCAAGCTGAAACCAGCAACGCAAAAATGAAAATATACTTTTTCATGAAGTCTCAGGAGATAAAAAGTGAATCATCCAGAGAGTATAACCCGTAAAGCTGCAAGGAAAAAGGGGGAGTTCAGGGATTTTCGGAAAGGAACAACACTTTATAAGCCGCCCTCGCACGGGAGCCCCCCTTCACCATCGCCGGAACTGGCGGATCACTCCAGTAATGGTAGGGTGGCGGAGTTCATCTGAAAATCCCGCATCTTTAACGTAACAGCATTCGCTTGCATTGGTCTACCCACAGCATAACCCTGGATCTGGTCACAACCCAGATGACCGGCCATCACCATCTCTGTTTCACTTTCTACCCCCTCTAAGACAGTTGTCAATCCCAGTTGCCTGGACAGGCTTGTCAAAGCCCTGATCACAACCTGTGTTTGCGGAAGTTGAATAGTCCTTGAGAAAGACTGGTCAATTTTCAGGCAGTCAAAAGGAAAAGCCGTTAAATAACCTACCGAAGAATACCCTGTACCAAAGTCATCAATCGCCAGCCTCACCCCCAGCTTCTTCAGTTCTTTTATAACAGCTAAAGCCCGCGACGAATCTTTTATGAAAACAGACTCGGTGATTTCCAGTTCCAGCAGTCTTGGCTCCACTCCAGTCTTAGCCAGGATATCTTCCACACTTGAAATCAAATTTTTCTCCTCCAGTTGGGTTGGAGAGAGGTTGACGGAAACTGATATTTCGGAGAAACCATTTTCCCTCCAGTGTTTCATCTGCTCACATGCAGAGAATAACACCCACTCTCCCAGGTCAATAATCGCACCAGTGGACTCAGCTATCGGAATGAATTCTGAGGGAGGAATCCAACCAATACCGGGAGAATGCCATCTGGCAAGAGCCTCCAGCCCCTTGATCTTTCTGGTTTCCATGTCCATTTTGGGCTGGTAGAAGACTGAAAACTCCCTCAATTCCAGCCCACGAAAAATATTATTGGCCAGAGACTTTTTAAAAAATGACCAGGTCTGCATTAACATATCGACCTCCTCACTAATCCTGATGTTATAAAAAAAGAGGGCAGGAGAAACGGGGCGCAACACCCGCTTTCCCTGCCCAGGTTCCGGATTGTTCCGGAACCAAGTAAAGCGACTTAACAACTCAGTGGAGCAAGCCTCCCATCATTCAAGTGAGAAGAAACAAAATAGTCGCAGGCAACAACAGCAAGGGACATCGGTTTAATCGGCTTTTCCAGGCATTCATAGATGCCAAGCGAATTCTTATAGAAAGCACTTTCCTGCTCGCTTTTATTTGTCAGAAGTATTATTTTGGCCCGGTCTGTTGCTGTAAGCTGCTGCTGGAGGACAACACTAATATCTTCAGACAGAGGCTCATCGACTATAATCAAATCATAATTATCGGGTTTAAATTCTACCGAAGCCATTTCATCTGCAAACGCAACTCCATGTTCAAATCGCGCCAGCATAATAGCCAGCTGTCCTCTTTCCTCTTTATTTCTATGAACCAGCAATATTTTCATTGGGCAGATATTCATGCCGTCACCTCATTTTCAGAAAATCCATCCAGGCAACGCTTTAAAGCGGAAACACTGCTGGAGTGGGTACGCTCAATAGGAATCCCCCACAACTTGGCAACCCGGGTTGCTTCTGCAACCATGGGGTGGGCAACCGTGCCGGTAAATATGACAATTCCATCTACGCCTGTCATTCTGTTAGCCAGGTTTGGGATTCGTTTACTGAATACTTTGCCGTGATAACCCATATCCTTGCATTTTTTCTCATAGGACCTTCTTAATCGGTCCAACCCTCCAACAATAGCAACACTCATAACTTCTACTCCTTTTTCATAGCTTTGTAATATAAAGCTTTTATCTTTTTTGATAACCATTCTCAAAATTAAAAATGGTAAATTTTTTTTCCTTACGCAGAGCGAGCAAAAGCAGCATCCCCACAAATACCCAGAGCGCCTAATACTTCTTCAGCTTCCTTCATTTTCACAATTTTTTGTTTACCGTTAACGCGAATGGATGCACCACCACCACAAACTTTCATGCAAGGGACGCGACATACACGGACATCACTAAGATCCAGCGCATCACTAATTTCCAGCAACTCACGAGCGATCCGATCAGAAGCCCAAGCCTTGCAACCCGGCCCCTTACAAATTTTCACATTCTTTTCTCGCATTGGCATCACCGTTGATATTGATAACTGTTATCAATATAGAGCAAAAGCGCTAACTTGTCAACATTTATAAAGATTTTTTTCAACCCCTGTAAACCACCTGTTTATATATACTTATATTTATTTACGACAAAGGGGTTGAGTTTTTTTTGCTTTTATTATAGCTTTCTATTCATTAATTGAATTTGATAATCTTTCTCAAAATATAAAATGATAAACGAATTTGACCTATTCAAGGATTTCCTACACCAGCAAAAGCTCCGTTGGACTCCTCAAAGAAAAATGATACTCGATATTTTTTTATCCTTCGACGGACATGTCCAGATCGAATCGCTATACGAGAAAATTCGAGTACAAGATCCCTCTATTGGAATCGCAACCTTATATCGAACCCTGAAACTATTGGTCGACTGTGAACTGGTAGAAGCGCATTCTTTTCAGAATGGCAAGAAAACCTATGAACGCATGTTTCATGTTCGACACCACGATCATTTAATCTGTACGTCTTGCGGAAAAACCATAGAGTTCGAGCATCCTCTTATCGAGAAGTATCAAGTCGAAATTTGCGAAGCATACGGTTTCACTTTGAAGAGTCACAAAATGGAGTTGCTGGGTATTTGTAACAATTGCAGAATGAAAAATAACAATCCACCTTTTCTCTAAATAAAAAGCCCTGCTTCAATCTTTTTGCAGATTGAAACAGGGCTCCTTACAACAACTGATATACATTAAGTTTTAATTATCATCCTTGCTCATGTTCTCGGCTAGATAATTTTGAATACCAATATCCTTAATGCGAGTGAACTGGGTTTCCAGCCAATCCACACTTTCTTCTGTATCTTCAAGAATACTATCCAGAATTTCTTTGGAACCAAAATCAGTTTTGTCCATACATGTTTTGATATGTTTACGTAGACGGGCCACATGGGCAAGCTCAATCTTGTATTGGTTTTTTAACTGCGCCTCAACATTATTCCCCACGAGAACCGTATCGTATTTCTGCATATTAGGAACCCCATCCAAAAAAAGAGTCCGATCAATCATCATATCTGCATGCTTCATCTCTCCCATGGACTCTTCCCGGGAATGAGCCGCCAGCTTTTCATAACCCCAGTCCATTTGCATTTTGTAATGAATATAATAAATATTGATCGCCGTTAATTCGGCCATTAACACATCATTTAAAGCACTGATTACCGCTTTATCACCCTTCATCGAGTCCCTCCGAATATTTATAACCCACTTTTATAATTTGTACTTCTGAGTCAAAAATACCAAACCAGAAATGCAAGTCAACTCTTTTATTTATAAATAGTTACAAATGATTTCAAGAATGAGAATTCATATCAATTAAACAATATTTTTCAAGGCCTGCTTAAAAGCAATCTCAAATTCAGACAATTTAAACAAGGGTAACCGTGCGCTAAATCCCATTCAAGCTTTTTGAATTGATAAAACCTATCAATTACCAAATCCTATTTAATTATATAATATTTCTTTTCTTATTTGAGGTCTTCAATAGTAAGGCTGGCGGTATGAAGTGCTATCAATTCTGAAAGTGAGGGAGATTGCCTCCCCATATCCCAGGCTTTTTTCAGATGATACACTGCAGCTGAAAGACGTTTTTCTTTCTTCCAATAAAGCATCCCCAGTTGGTAATGAATATCCGCCTTTGGGGCATCAGGAAACAACAGCAAACGTTGATACAACATAATCATATAACTCAAATTTTCCTGTGGAGATCGTTGATCCATGTCCGAAGAAATAAAAGGATCAAAATAATTTTCTATAATTGGAGAAAGGCTTGGGCTCAACAGATGTATGATTTGCTGTTTTTCATCAGATAGGCTCAGTTGTTTTCTAATCTGAATTAGAGCTTTGTTAATTTTCTCATACTCCAAACCTTCGGAGTGTTGTAAAGCTTGTTCCCAGTGAAATACCAACCAATAGGGTGAATAGGGAAGCTTGCTGTAAATAGCTCCAAGTAACAAATGGGTTTCCTTTAAGTCTGCTCGAAGCTCTAATGCCTCAAGAGCTTCTATCAAGGCACCCCCCAGAAGCTTCATTTTGAATAGTTCTTTGGCATAAACAATATGAGTGTTTGAAACACTATAGTCATAAGCTAGTGCTCTTTCGAAAGAGCCCAATGCTTTTTCTCCTTCAGCTCCCTGAATAAACTTTTTAGCCCTGAAAAACTGATAATCGTGAAATAATCTTCTTACTTTTTTTGGTTGCTGTAGCGTTGATTCAAGAGACTGTGATAATTCATTAGCTCTTCGATAATAGTCATAACTCTTGAAATCGTCTTCAAGCAGGTCGTTGTTCAAGTATGCAGAACCCATATTAGCCAGATCATCAATGCGAACTTTCCCTTCAGGTAGAGGGTTCGTTTTAAACAATAGACCCAATCCCACCACACAAACTAAAGAAGAGGCCACCGCTTTCCATTTTCTTTCTTCGATCCATTCCCAAAAAGCAATCAGATAATAACCTGCGAATATACAGAGAAATGGAACTGAGTACAGGCGGTATCTCGACAGAATGAGGAATGGAATAAATATCAAAAATGAAAACAAAAAAAATGTATGTAGAGAAGTCCATCCCCTCCGGCTCCATAACAATGCTCCGCCACATAGACCCAATACACCAACTACAGCGAAGGGAACCCCCCAACCAAGTATTGGGGAAAACTCCTGATACAGATAAAAGTTCACCGTCACGGGTATTTCGTAATTGTTGAAGTAATAATAGGTTTTCTTTAGATAAAGAATCAAAAACTCAAGCGGATGATCGCGAAGTGTCTCAAGAATATATTTAAGGACAGGAACTGTCTCTAACGGAATAGTCTCCAGAACCTCTCTATACGTTTCATTATGTTCGTATTTTCGGACAGAGTGATCAAGAGTGTTTGACAGCAAAAGATTTTCCGGGCCACTTTTATCATAAAGCCCCCATTGTCCTCGCACCTCCTTGACCCAAAGAAGTGCTGGAGCGCACACCATAGCAACCAGCAGAACATAACCTCCAATCAGAGGCCATTTAGTCCTGCCCACATCAATTTGCCGCCACAAATATAAAAGGACCACTGGGAAAATCAACAGATTATTGGAACGTACCTGCATGAACAAACCCAGCACCAGAGCACTTGATATCAGAAGAAAGAGTTTGGGGCGATTCTCTACAGCCAGCATGATTCGAACGGTCGCCAATTCAAGAAAGACAATTAACGAAGCTCGATAGAGGGAACCTTCATATAACCAGTTGGGAGCATAAAATGTGAAGAGTAGTGCCGAAACTAATCCCAGGGTTTGGGAAAAAATTTTACAGGCAATAGAATAAACCAAAACTGTGGAAAAAACTCCAAGCAAAAATTGGGTGATCCACACCACCTCTAAATTACTGCCGAACACCAAAAACAGGATCCCCAAAAAATATTGATATGCTGGGGAAAAATGATTGTCCATTCCGGGAGCAACTGCCAGAAAGTCTCCACGAGCAAAGGCAAGGCCACCTTCGTAATAGATCTCCTGATCTGACGAAGAGAGAACATAGCTAAAAAAAGGATTGTCCTGAAACTGGAGAAAATAGGTAATACGTACAGCGATAGCACAAAGAACTATGAAAAATAGATGCCGATGGTATTGAGTCATATTGCAGCTTTAAAGCCTCAAATCAATATGAAACCTGGATCAAGGAAAAAGAACAACCATCAAGAAGTACAGGCTAGAACTGGGTTCGTCCATCAAGGCGGGTCATGACTTCTACCCCAGTCTCGGTGACACAAAGGGTGTGTTCAAACTGTGCCGAGATGTTGCCATCCTGTGTGACAGCAGTCCATTTATCGGAAAGTATTTTCAAATCCGGCTTTCCTAGATTGATCATGGGTTCGATGGTGAACACCATGCCTTTTTTTATCTCCAGTCCTTCACCAAAATTCCCGTAATGCAAGATCTGTGGTTCCTCATGGAAATTATTTCCAATGCCATGCCCGCAGAACTCGCGAACCACTGAATAACCGTGGCCTTCAGCAAGCTGCTGGATTGTTGCACCAATGTCACCCAGTCGACCACCGGGCTTGACGCATTCAATACCTTTCTGCAGGGCTTCCTTGCAGACCTCTACCAGTTTTTCCGCCTGCTTTCGAGGTGAACCGACAAAAAATGTACGGCTGGTATCCCCGTGAAAGCCTTTAAGGTAGGTGGTGATATCTAGGTTGACAATGTCGCCATTACGCAGTTTTCGGTCAGAAGGAATGCCGTGGCAGATTTCTTCATTCACTGAAGAGCATATGCTTTTGGGAAACCCCCGATAGTTAAGCGGTGAGGGCACAGCACCGTGGGCAACAATATAGTCGTGGCAGATCTGATCCAACCTTTCGGTGGTCACACCGGGCTTTACGTAAGGTTCAATCATTATGAGAACTTCTGCCGCTAGTCGGCAGCTTTCCTTCATAACTTCTATTTCTTCATCGGTTTTAAAATGAATCATGGGTATAGCCGAATTCCTTTATGGTCCGCTTCTGGTCTCTCCAGTTGGCCTTGACTTTAATAAACAGTTTTAAAAATAGTTTGGCACCCAGGCGTTTTTCTATTTCCTGACGCGCCTGCCGTCCAATGTTTTTTAACATGCTTCCTCCCTCTCCTATCAGGATTTTTTTCTGGGAGTCCTTCTCAGCATAAATCGTGGCATCAATCTGCACCACACCATTATTCTGTTCATACATATCTTCCACCACCACCGCTACAGAATGCGGTACCTCGAACCGGGTGAGCTTCAAAATTTTCTCACGAATGATCTCACCAAAAAGGAAATTTTCCGGGCAATCCGTCACCATATCTTTCGGAAAATATTCCGGTCCCTCGGGCAGATAATTCAAGATCAAACTTTTTAACTGATCCAAGCCATCTTCCTTAAGAGCTGAGATGGGGATGATCTCTTCGAACAACGACTTCTGGTTCATCTCATCCATCAAAGAGAGAAGCTTGGACTTGTCAACCAGATCAATCTTATTGATCACCAGAACCTTCTTTGTTTTAACACCTCGCATGGAATTCAAAACAAATTCATCATCAGCACAAAATCCTGAGTCTGCAGACAGCATGACCAGAAGCAGGTCCACATCCGAAAAAGTGCTCACGCTGGCCCGCACCATCATTTCGTTCAAAGCCCGGTCAGACTGATGAATTCCCGGCGTATCCAGTAAGATGATCTGCGCACCCGGAAGATGCAAAACTCCTGTGATCTTGTTACGAGTTGTCTGAGGTCGGTTAGAAGTCACCGCCACCTTTTGAGCCATTAAACGGTTTAAAAGTGTGGACTTACCTACATTCGGCCTGCCAACAATACTGGCATAACCTGATTTGAAAGGATCTGTCATGTTTATCTATCGGACAATCTATAGTTGAATATCAATAAAGTTGGCAAAAAAATCACGGTCTAAGCTAAAATCGCTTTAAATATGATTTTGAGCCCTTTTACCGTTTAATAATAACATGAACCCTTTGGGAATCTACCTCCACATTCCTTACTGCCTGCACAAATGTGGCTATTGTGATTTCAATTCTCATCCTGAAAACCAGGAAGAGTCGGAAATTTATGTCTCGACTCTGTTGTTAGAAATCAACCATTATGCTCCACAACTGGCTGGGAAAAAGGTCTCCACCATTTTTTTCGGTGGTGGCACCCCCACGATTCTACCTTCAGCAAGCCTGGATAAAATTCTCAGTCGTGTAAAAAATCAATTCAGCCTCAGTTCAGACTGCGAAATAACTATCGAGGCCAACCCGGCAACGGTGAAACAAGAGACTCTGACACAAATCCGCTCTTCGGGATTCAATCGCATCAGCATAGGAGTGCAATCTTTTGATGCGGACGAACTGAAACTTCTGGAACGTGTGCATAATGAAGAAGAAATCCACACCACTATAGATCGCGCGCGTGTGGCCGGGTTTGAAAACCTCTCTATAGATTTAATGTTCGGCCTTCCCGGCCAGTCTCCGGAAAAATGGAAATCACATTTGCAGCAAGCACTGAAAAAGAAACCCGATCATATTTCGGCCTATAGCCTGACCATTGAGCCCGCGACCTCTTTCTTCAAATTACATGAGCGAGGACTTCTCACCCTGCCCCCTGAAGATACTCAACTGGAAATGTTTCAAGCAACCATTGAAACTTTGCAATCGGCAGGTTATGAGCAATACGAAATTTCAAATTACGCACGACCGGGATTCGAAAGCCGACATAACCTCAATTATTGGGACAATGGAGAATACCTCGGCCTCGGGGCCGGTGCCTCTTCCTATTTAAATACAGAGCGTTTCAAGAACACCAATCTACCCTCCCGCTATATCCGTGAAGTTCAGGCAGCAGGGTCAGCGGTGGAATCGACCGAAACACTTGCGCCCTTGCACGTCATGGGTGAAACCATTATGCTGGGCCTTCGCCGTCTCAAAGGCATCGCTATTGAAGATTTTGAAAAACGGTTCCAGATATCCTTTAAAAAAGTTTACGGCAAAGTGATCGACCCTCTGCTCAACGATGGGCTGATCACTCTCAACCAAAACCACATGGCTCTGTCGCGCAAAGGACTCTACCTCGCCGACTCGGTCATCTTAAAATTCCTGGCCTGACAAACAATGAACGATTTCAAAAAACTGACCGAAATTGTCGACACCCTGATGAGTGAAAACGGTTGCCCCTGGGATAAAGTCCAGACCCGCGAAAGCCTCAAACCCTATCTGGTCGAAGAAGTCTACGAAACCCTGGAAGCTCTGGACGGTAATAACCCAGAAGAAATCAAAGACGAACTGGGAGACCTGCTCTACCAGATTCTATTCCATGCAAAAATTTCTGAAAACAAGGGTGAGTTCAATATAAACGACGTGGTGCAAAGCATCAGCGAAAAAATGGTTCGCCGCCACCCGCATGTCTTTAAGGATGGCAATCTGGAAACTCCAGAGCAAGTCGTCACGCAGTGGGAAGAAATTAAAAAGCTGGAAAAAAACAATGCCCACAGAAAATCGGTGCTGGATGGAGTCCCCAAACACCTGCCCGGACTCTTGCGCGCGCAAAAACTACAAAAGAAAGCCGCCAAGCAGGGGTTCGACTGGGATGAAATCACCGCCGTCTTCGACAAGTTAGATGAAGAAGTCGCCGAATTCAAAGAAGCCGTATTGTCAGGGAAAGAAGCCGATATAGAAGGAGAACTGGGAGACATACTTTTCGTGTTGGTCAATATCGCCAAATTCAAAAAGATAGATGCCGAAGAGGCTCTCCGCACCACCAACAACAAATTCATCCAACGTTTCCAATACATCGAAGAACAAGTTGCTAAAAAAGGGAAAGAATTGAAAGACACTCCTCTAGAAGAACTGGAAAAACATTGGCAGGATGCTAAAAATAAAATTCAAAACCTTTAACACCGAGAAATCAGAACGATTGGTGTATCCGGTTCTTCAGTTGAAAAATTCACGCCGTTGCAGAAAATAAGCGCACAAGCTCTTCTTGCATAGAGGAACATTATTTTCTTTTTTCTATGGAACATCCCCTCCCGCGTAGCGGGCCCATTCGGCAAGCTCCTCATCATCTTCCAGAACTTCTTCCGGGACTTCATAATAGTTTTTCAGAGTCTGCTTAGCGGAGGGTTTGAAAGGTTGCATGCCTCTCTCTTTATAAGCTTCTACCGTCGAGGCGTTGGTTTTGAAGTAAACAGAACCATCTGCGATGATGCCGAAAAACACACCGTTGCAATACAGTCCGAATCCCCCAAACATGTGT
The DNA here is from genome assembly GCA_029261435.1 of Nitrospinaceae bacterium. GTDB lineage: Bacteria > Nitrospinota > Nitrospinia > Nitrospinales > VA-1 > LS-NOB. Next base: position 10,780 of record JAJDBI010000019.1, on the reverse strand, counting down.
TTGCACTCCACGCCGCTTAAGCGGTGGAGTTGGTCCAATACATATTCCTTGAATTCGTTTTTTGGGGAGTTCACCGCGTCAGGAAGCTTTTAACTCGCTGGCAATTTCTGCATTGATTTCGGACAAGATCATTTCTAAATCCACATTATGCATGCTAGCAGTCTGTTCTACGGTTTCAAAAACCTGACCGGGGCAGGAAAAACAGCCTTCGCCGTAATGTGCTTCGAAAACTTTTTTGGTGGTCGGGTAGACCTTGATCAAGCTCCCGACCCGAGTATCGGCGGCACACATTTTTCCCCTCTCAATTTCCTGCCCGACTGCCGGAGATCCCTCCGGAGGGGTTGGTGAAGCTGAAGGTTCTTCTTCTGTAAAAAGCACCTGATTGAGTTTTTCCAGAAACTCGGCAGAAGGTACGCCGTGTTTTTCGCAGGCCTTACCTATGCTGACCATTTTAGCAAAGGTTTGACGAGCGGTTGGGTTTGTCAAAGCCTGAAAACCGCTCTCGACAAAAACTTCCAGAGCTTTTGGAAACTGGTCGATCACCGGTCCCACCTTCATATCCCCTGTAATTTTTGTCGGACGTGGCCCCTCCTTCTCGGAAGAGAGAACAAAATAAAGATTGTAAAACATGATCACAAACGAAATTCCGGCGAGCACGGCAAAAAAGATGAAGAGTAACTGAGTCAGCCCCCCTCCCCTCCAGTCGTTAAAACCCTGCACAGCCACCATGCCGAGCAGCCCGACATTTTGCAGGATAAACTGATATTTCATTCCAGCGGGCCAAGGCAGAGTTCTCGCACTGAACCGGGGAAGCACATGATAAGCCACGCCAGACACCATCATGGTCATGAAGCCCAGCAGGTTCAGATGTATATGAATGAACCGCAATGAATGTGAAAGTGAAGGGTTGATGGCCATGGTGATGCCAAGCAGAGCACCAATCACAGCATAGATGAGTCCTGCCTTAATAAAAAGTCGTGGGGTGTTGTCCATAGCAAGTAAAGAGGTTATAAAGCATTAAATTATTCCACAGAATACACTCTGCCCCGCCATTCAGTGCGGGAAAAAACCAGAACCTGGATCATGGAGTTAAACATTATTGCTGCCATCACGACAGCACCTATTGGGAACAAGCAAGCGTTTATGCGTCCTAATCCCAACTCGTCACAAGTTTTTATTGTTGCGGCTGACACCATGGTAACACCGAAGAGGGAGAGTCCTATCCAGATCAGGTCGGCCCCGACCATCACATTCCAACCTAGAACCAGATAAGGTGTCAGCACAAACGCCAGCACCATAAAAACATGATAGAGTGCGCGTGAAACCGATCGCCTCATAGCCAGAAACATATTCTTTCGCCAGCCAATCCAGATTTCGCGAAACCCATAGTACATACGAATGGAAAACAGGCTTTTGGCATCGGCGACAAGCAGTTTGAATCCGGCCTTTTTCAGCCGTTTGGCGATCAACACATCTTCCAGCACATCGGCCTTGCCACCCTCGTGCCCGCCTATGGCTTCATAGGCTGAACGTTTGAACATCAGAAACGCGCCGAACCCCATCGCACTTTTGTGATCCGGGCTGTTCACTTTCCCGAATCGTGTCAGCGACCCGATAAAGCCAAAGATCACCGGTTGCACCGCCCTTTCCCAGAAGGAACCGAACTCTGCTTTCGGCATCAATGTCAGGGCATCCAGTTTTCGTTCCTGCATGGTAGAGACAGCGGTGCCTAAAGCATTCGGCTCAAAAACAGGATCGGCATCGGTGAATAATAATAACTCTCCTTTGGCTTTTTGAAAGGCTTGATGCAGGGCGTAAGGTTTTCCCAACCAACCTTTTGGCAGATCTTCTCCGTCCAGCGCTATCAAACGCGAATATTTTCCTGTCAGCTCACGAATCAATTCACCGGTATGATCGGTAGAGTGGTCGTTCACCACTAGCACTTCAAACTCAGGATAGTCCTGCTCTAAAAGGGATTCCAGACATGCCCGGATACCCCGTTCTTCATCTCTGGCGGGGACACAGACCGAAACCATCGGCGGGTCATCCAGCTTATCCGTGACGGGATCAAGACGAACCAGATAAATCATGTTCACCGTCAGGTAAACAATCACTACCACAATTAGTATCAGTTGTAGGGATGTCAATATTTGCAGCAAGAGAATTTATATCCTTTAATAAAGGAAAAAGAAAATCCAGATGAAGACTCAATAATTTGTTATGCTTAATAAAGATACTCGAAAAGAATGACCAGCTAAAGTATTCACCAAGTTTAACATATTGCCATTTCCTGCTTCAGGTTTGTGACTCCGCTCTCTAACAACTCTCAACAAGACACTATGACTAAAACTCCCACATCTATTTTGGCATTCACCTTGATATTTCTTCTCATTGGACCGGGTTCCACGATGGCTCTATGTATTAAAAATGAAAAAGCCAATTTAAGAAAAGGACCCAGCACCAAACACGAAAAATTGTGGCAGGTTTTCCAGTATATGCCCTTCAAACTTTTAAAAACCAAAGGTGACTGGAAACAGGTGCAGGATTTGGACGGCGACAACTATTGGGTTCATGGTCCCCTGACCACGCAGAAACATCAGTGTGCAGCCATCAAGAATAATCAAACCAACCTCAGAAAAGGACCTGGCACTGAACACCCCATCGTAAAATGGGCACCTGTAGACAAATATTTTTCCATGAAAGTCCTGAAAATCGAAAACAACTGGGTACACGTCGAAGACGCAGCAGGAGACAAAGCCTGGATCTATCGCCCACTCGTATGGATTCAGTAATTGCCCACATTCCCCACCCTCTCAATTAGCAGTTTTTCCACAACCAATTTCTTCAACTACAAAAAATTTCTTTTTTTCAGCATCAATTAATATAATAACCGGGCTGAAACTAAAACTTATATTTGGAGTTAGCCATGACCACCGCGACCGTACCGCTTTCAACAGTAAAAGAATTCCTCGCCGCTCCAAAAAAACTATTGATTGATGGAAAACGTGTCGACGCTGCCAATGGAGAAACTTTTGAAGTTCTGGACCCTTCTAACAACAGTGTCCTGACCCGCGCTCCAAAAGGTGAAAAAGAAGACATCGACCGGGCTGTTAAAGCGGCACGAAATGCTTTTGATAATGGACCCTGGAGAAAAATAACTGTTTCGGAAAGAGGCAAGTTGATGTGGAAGCTGGCCGACTTGATTGAACAGCGTACTGAAGAGTTCGCGCAACTGGAAACTCTCGATAATGGAAAACCACTATCCATCGCCCGGGCCGCCGATGTGCCTCTCACCGTGGACCACTTCCGCTATTACGCCGGAATGACGACGAAGATTCATGGGGAAACCATCGACATCTCCGTCCCCTATGCACCAGGTGCCGAGTTTCTGGATTTCACTTTACGCGAACCCATGGGCGTTGTTGCACAAATCGTTCCCTGGAACTTCCCTCTGCTCATGGCTACCTGGAAACTGGGCGTAGCCCTGGCGGCAGGCAATTGCGTGATCTTGAAACCGGCTGAACAGACACCGCTATCCGTACTGTACCTCGCAGATCTATTTGCTGAAGCGGGATTTCCTGATGGTGTGGTTAACATCATCAGCGGATTCGGCGATGCGGGAGAAGCACTTGCCCGTCATGATGATGTCGACAAAGTCGCCTTCACTGGAAGCACCGAAGTGGGACACGAAATTGTCAAATCTTCTGCCGGAAACCTAAAGCGTGTTTCTCTGGAACTGGGTGGCAAGTCACCCAGCATTGTGTTCCCCGATGCCGATCTGGAAATGGCCGCACAGGGAGTAGCGGGTGCCATCTTTTTCAATCACGGACAGTGTTGCGCGGCAGGCTCACGCCTGCTGATACACCAAAATATTTATGAAGATCTGATCGGACGCGTTTCCGAACTGGCCAAAAACATCAAAATTGGACCAGGCATGTGTTCTGACACCGATATGGGTCCGCTGGTTTCGCGCGAACAACAGGAACGGGTATTGAATTATATCCGCTCAGGAGAACAGCAAGGTGCCATAACCCGGGCTGGCGGTAAGGCTCCGGGCAATGAGATGGAGTCAGGATGTTACGTTCAACCTACCGTTTTTGACAATGTTAAGTCAGAAATGAAAATCGTCGCGGAAGAAATTTTTGGTCCCGTCGTGGTCGCCGCTCCCTTTGAAGATCTTGATGCCGTCATTAAGCGTGGCAATGATACGGTTTATGGTCTGGCTGCCAGTGTGTGGACCAGGGATATCAACAAAGCCCACAAAGTCGCAAAGGGTCTTAAGGCTGGAACGGTGTGGGTGAACTGCCACAATATTTTTGATGCGGCGGCTCCTTTCGGGGGCTACAAGCATAGCGGGTATGGCAGAGAAATGGGCATTCACGCGCTGGAAAATTATACCCAGGTCAAAAACGTAATCCTTCAACTACACTAGCCCACTCGTCGTGGAGCCAGTAGCGACCAGCGAACCACTGGTGGCAGAGAGCAAGATGTGGAATCAACGTCTTTATTTTGCGGACAACGATCCAGGATTGCTTGACAGGCTATTGTTCATTCGCCGCACGCGTAGTGCTGGGGATGCGGATTTTGAAGCGGGTGCCGACGCCCGGTTTACTTTCGACTTCGATTTTACCTTTATGCGCTTCGGCAATGTGCTTGCAGATACTGAGGCCCAACCCGCTCCCCCCTTCATCCTTTGACCGGGCTTTATCCACCCGGTAGAACCGGTCAAAAATGGATGGCAGATCTTTTTCTGGTATTCCAATACCCGTATCCTGTATTGACAATAGGGCAAACCCCGCATCCTCCAGCAAAGAAACTTTCAGTTCACCGCCCGGTTGCGTGTATTTAATTCCATTATGCAAAATATTCCAGATCATTTGCCGGAGTCGCACCTCATCTCCATTGATCTTCACCGACTCCAAAAATGCAATGACAATAGAGATGTCTTTATCCTCCGCCAGCACTTCGGCATGTCGACACACTTCCTCCACAAGATCTTTCAGATCCATCGGTTTACAATTCAACAGAATCTGGTTTTCATCAGAACGGGAGAGGACGAATAAATCTTCCAGCACTTTCGACATATAGTTGATCTCTTCGAGGTTACTGATAATAACTTCCTGATATTCCTTCGGGTCACGCGGTTTGCTCAACACCAACTCGTTTTGCCCTTGCAACACTGTCAACGGAGTCCTCAACTCATGCGAAGCATCACTGCTGAATTGACGCATCTGAGCAAAGGAATTTTCCAACCGATCCATCATTTCATTAAAGGTTAAGGCTAACTGGCCCAGTTCATCTTGCACTTTAAACACAGGGATACGCTGGCTCAGCTCTTGCCCCTGCCCTATGTCCCTGGCAGTTTTAATAATTTTGGATATAGGTTTTAAGGCACGCCGAGCTAAAAATCGCGCTAACAGCGTAGCGAATACAAGCACCGAAGGAACAGCAGTGAACAAAAATATTCTCAGGTTGCGCAGAGTTTCCTGCACGGCTTCGAGTGAAGTTCCTACCTGAACCAGGTTGACCAGCTTTTTTTCTCGAATAATTGGCATGGTGATAACCCGAATAGGGTGCATGCCATCCACAAGGAATGTTTCGTAGGAATTTTTTCCACTAAGCGCATCGGCATAAGCCTCCTGGGATAATGGGAACTTGGAGGCATCAATATTATTGGACCGAGACCCAACATTGCCGGAGCCATCGTAGATTCTATAAAATTTATTGAGGTTCCCTGCCCCCATGAACTGATCAAAAAACTGGTCTAGCCCTGGTAATGGAGAACGGTTGAATCTCATCACTGCAGAAGTGGCAACAACGGTAGCCGAAACCGTCAAGGAGTTATCGACACTTTCATAAAGACGTTTGGAAAGAAAATAATTAAGAAAAACGCTGAAGAGAATGAGGATGATACCCAGCAACAAGATGTACCAGGCGGTCAACCTGGACCGAATGGATTTGAAAGCCATAGTTATTCTTTCATGATGTATCCAACGCCCCGGAGAGTGTGCAAAAGCTTTTGGGAGTAGTTTTTATCGATTTTTTTTCTTAAGTGATTGACGTAAACATCAATCACATTTGTGAAGGTATCAAAATTATAATCCCAAACATGTTCAGCAATCATTGTTCTCGTCAGCACCTTGCCTTGATTTCGCAGGAAATATTCAAGCAGGCTGTATTCTTTTCCTGTGAGTTCAATTTCGTGGTTTTCGCGTTTCACTTTGTGACTGACCAGATCCAAAGTCAAATCGGCGATCTCCAGTGTTGTCTGGATATCAGCTTTTCCTCTTCGGAGCAAAACGCGGATTCTCGCCAAAAGTTCCGAAAACGCAAAAGGCTTAGTTAGATAATCATCGGCTCCCTGATTGAGGCCTGTCACTTTGTCTTCTACGGAATCTTTGGCTGTGAGGAGGAGGATGGGGGTTTCGATTTTCCGAGCCCTCAGGGTAGATAAAACTTCCAGCCCATTAATTTTTGGGAGCATGAGGTCCAGAATAATCAGGTCATACTGATTCTGTTCTCCAAGAAGTAGTCCCTCTTCTCCATCGGGTGCGACATCTACAGCGTATGTTTCCTCTTCAAGGCCCTTTTTAATAAAAGCAGAGACCTTTTTTTCATCTTCTACAATCAATATACGCATTTAGCCATCCCACTTTTTTTGTACCTTATGGAGTTTTATTTCTCCTTTCAGCATTTCAACATGTTTTTCACAATCCTTTTGGATCGCAGAATACATGGCTCGGCAACTCTCATCATTGGCATCAATCATTGCCTGTTTACATATTTTCACAGCCTCATGGGACGCTTCCAAGGCTTTCAAGATATTATCGTTGAATTTTTTACTCATTCTTGATCCTGAGTGGTAATTATTCCGGTTTTTATTCTACCATTAATTTTATGTTGTTGAAGGGCTAATCCCGACTAGCCCAACACCGAATGGCTAGTGGTCATTTTCTTCTGTCAGTTCCCGCTCAAAGAGGAGTTTTACTAAAATAATCCCCAATGCCGCCCCGATAATGGGAAGGGCGTTGATCAATTCAAGGAGATATTTCCCCAGAAACCCGAAATTTTGAATCAGGTATTGAGCAAACTTCACCCCGGCCTGGTCCAGCCAGTAAAAGATAAGATTGATGCCCATTCCACAGACAAACCCGATAAAACACCCAAAACCATAATAAGCATATTTCATGATTGTTTTTCACCCATGCAACACATCGATTCAACTGGAAAAGTCTGTAAGACTTGGACTATGATAGTAAAAATTTCCATTATCGGCTTTATTATACATACCTTAGGTACCATTTTATAATCATTAGGGAATGAAATGCGACTCGCAAACAAGACGGCTATCATCACCGGCGGTGGATCAGGCATAGGCAAAGCCTCTGCCAGAGTCTTTCATAAAGAAGGCGCCAATGTGGTTTTATTTGGCCGCAGAAAACACAAGCTGGAAGAAATAGCTCAGGAACTGGGTTCTCGCGTCTTAACAGTCGAGGGAGATATGACCCTAAGCAATGACCTGCATCGACTGGTTCAGAAAACTCAAAGCACATTTCAAGGCATTGACATACTGGTCAATAATGCCGGTATTTTCAAAGGCGCGCCTCTGCACGAAATTTCTGACGAGCAGTACGATGAAATGATGAATGTTAATATGAAGTCGGTATTCCAGTTAACCCGCGAGGTGCTCCCTGTGATGATGGAGCAAAAGGGAGGAAGCATCATCCATATCAGTTCCATCCTTGGTATCATCGCTGTTCCTGAGGTGGCGACTTATAATATTTCCAAAGGAGCACTGAATCAGCTCAACCGATCCATCGCTGTGGAATATGGCAGTTATGGCATCCGTTCCAACTCCATTTGCCCCGGACTGATAGAAACAGACATGACCTCCGACCTCATGAAAGATGAGACACTGATGCAGGAATGGAGCAAAGATTACCCAATAGGCCGATTTGGAAAACCTGAAGATGTGGCCAATGCCTGCCTCTTTTTAGCCAGCGATGAGTCATCTTTTATCACAGGCGCGGTTCTTCCTGTCGATGGCGGTTTCACAGCACACTAGCCCCGGCGGGACCACCAGTGGCAATTTGCAACAACTTTTGCTGGCTAGCAAAAAGTCGGCTCGGCTTAAAGTGCCATTGCTAATTGCCCCACGGCGAGTGCGCGAAGGTTCTCCGAGCTTGACGGAACCCCCATAGATGATTAAAATCAAAGCCACTTGAAATCTTCAACAGACTTCAACCCTGCCACACAATAGGTTTGAAGATACGGACTCAATCATGAAGTACGAAACTGTTATTGGACTGGAAGTTCATGTCCAAATTAAAACCAAAACAAAAATTTTCTGTTCCTGTTCAACTGAGTTCGGCAAACCCCCGAACGCAAACACCTGTCCAATCTGTCTGGGAATGCCCGGAGTTCTTCCCGTTTTGAACAAACGTTTTCTAGACTCCTCAATGAAAGCCTGTCTGGCAACACACTGTACGATTGAGCCCATGAACCGTTTCGCAAGAAAAAACTATTTTTATCCCGACCTGCCCAAGGGTTACCAAATTTCCCAAATGGAGCATCCATTAGGAACAAAAGGATTCATCAACATTGATGTGGACGGTAAGCAAAAAAAGATCGGATTGACCCGCATACATATGGAAGAAGATGCGGGAAAACTTATCCACGGGGAAAACCTGGGTAGTCCGGGAAAAAGCTATGTCGACTTTAATCGAACCGGTGTACCACTATGTGAAGTGGTCAGCGAACCCGACATGCGTTCGCCAGAAGAAGCCCGCGCCTACCTGACCGAATTGAAAGCCATCCTGGAATACACCGAAGTCAGCGATTGCAATATGGAAGAAGGGAGCCTGCGCTGTGACGCCAACGTTTCCATTCGTCCCGTCGGGCAAAAAGAGTTTGGAACCCGCGCAGAAATCAAAAACCTCAACTCCTTCAAGTTTGTGCAGAAAGCCATTGAATATGAAGTGGCACGGCAAGCGAAGATATTAGATCAAGGAGAAAGTGTAAAACAAGAAACCCGGCTTTATGATTCCGACCGAGGTGAGACCTTCACTATGCGAAGTAAGGAAGAAGCTCACGATTACCGTTATTTCCCTGACCCGGACCTGGTCCCCATTGTTATCGATGACGCATGGGTGGAAGAAATTCGAAAAACCATCCCTGAGCTTCCTGAGCAAAAACGAGAACGTTTTGTCAGCGATTACGAAATCCCCGAATATGACGCGGGGGTTTTAACTTCCTCTAAACCTCTGGCAGATTATTTTGAGCAGTGTGCAACTCAGTTTCCACAACCTAAAATTATCAGTAACTGGATTATGGGGGACTTGTTGCGAGAACTAAAAAAGGACGGCAAGGAAATTGGAGATTGCCCGGTTTCGCCCTCTGCATTGGTAGCCCTGCTAAAACTCATAGATGCTGGAACGATCAGCGGCAATACTGCCAAAGGGGTTTTTGAGGAAATGTACCAAACGCAGAAACCTGCCAGCCGAATCGTTGAGGAAAAAGGGTTAACACAAATTACCGATAGTTCGGCCATAGAGGAAATCGTAGATGAAGTGATTCTAGCCAACCCCAGTCAGGTAGAAGAGCTCAGAGGAGGTAAAGACAAGGTGCTCGGTTTTCTGGTCGGCCAAATCATGAAGGCAAGCAAAGGCAAAGCCAACCCCGGCATGGTCAATAAACTACTTAAAGAAAAAATAAACAGATGACGACCCTCTATTCATTTAAGGCCGCAGGTTTAAAATTCATTACTTTAACAGCTCTAATTTGTTTACTGGGAATGCCAAGCTCGGGTGTTTTTGCACTTCCTTTAGAGTCTGCAGACAAGCGCTACATAGATAATGGCGATGGCACAATCACAGACACGAATACCAATTTAATGTGGATGAAAAAAGACTCCTATCTTCATTCCGGGCACTGGCTCAGTTGGTCAGAGGTTCACGATTACGTCCGACAACTTAACAATGAAGGATTTGCCCAATACATTGACTGGCAATTGCCAACGACAAAAGAGCTAAAAACCCTCTACGAGCCGGAAAAAGTAAACAGCTCCCAGGCAGGCAAAGAAATGAAAATACACGCAGACCCCATATTTGAGAAAAATGGAAGCGGCTCCCTTTGGTCGGGAGAGGAAAACGGACGCTACAACGCTTTTGGGGTCGTCTTCAATACCGGCGCGGTATTTAATAGCAACAAAAAATCTCGCTCCCGGAAGGCTACCCGTGCCGTGCGAATCAATACAAACTGACACAGCTACTTTCTTGAGGCAGAATACTAAAAAATGACATCTTTAACAAAAACACTATTAGCAACTATTTTAGTCCTGACTACCGTCGCCCCTGCAAACGCAACCTACCCTTCTTTAGATGTAGCTCACTGGGATCTCTCTGTCTCGAATGACAGAAATGATCCGGACTACCAAAAGGTGCGGGATCTTGTCTCACAAAAAAAATATGATGAAGCCATCCCTGTTCTTGACGGGAAAATAGCCAGTCAACCCAAAGAAGCCACCCCTGAAATTCTAAAAGCGATGGTTTTAAATGAAAAGGATGCCCCTCTGCAAGCGCTGGAAGTTCTGCTGACCGGATTCAAAAAGGAACGCCAGCACCCTGCCCTGCATTTTGCTTTCTGCCAGATACACCGCAAACTGGGAAACGGACTGACCTCTGAAAAAGCCTGCATCATTGCCGCCCAGCAACACCATCAAGATCCGTTGGCGCAGTATGTGGTAGCTATGACCCTCATGAGAACGCATGCGCGGCCTGTA
>JAJDBI010000018.1 GCA_029261435.1 Nitrospinaceae bacterium | reverse complement strand
TCATAGGTGATCATCGAGTCGAACACCTTGCCGAAAAAATGCGGCTTCTTGGCAAATTCGTCTTTGAGCCGAGTAATAATATTGCCCCCCACGGTCACATGGATATCGGGATAGGCCTCTTTGATCAAAGTAGCAAAGGTGATGCCCGCCATCAGTTGCACCGGGGTGCCGATGGAAATACCGACAACTTCCGGCTCTTCTTTTCTGATGGCTCTCAATACCAGCTGGCGGCAGATGTCGGCATATACATTGACATCTCTGTCGTGCGGTACTTTTAACAGATCTTCAGAAACCCAGGGTCGGTATATGTTGAGGTTGCTCTCGATCGGGTAAAAATTGATGCTGGCGGGGTAGTAGCAGACAGAAATATATTCCATCACTTCCCGGAAAGCGTTGAGCGCCCACTCGGCTTTTTCGACCTCATAAAATTCCGGTCCCCGCATGATTTTCTTGGCAAGGCCCACCTTGTTGATATGGTGCTCCAGATCTATATACTGGTAGTCGTGCAGCATTTGTTTCAGCTCTGTGTCTTCAGGGCTGAGTGCTTCGCCTTGCTCTCTATGTACCAGGGCTTTCAATCGAGCTTCAATTTTGCTTTTGACGAACAACAGATATCCGGGCGTAAAAAAGTGGTCGAACATCTCCACGTTGATGTCTTTAAGGACTGTTTCAATGCCGTTTTGGCGCAGAACGGCGGCAAGGCTTGGCAGAGCCAGATAAGGGGCGGTAGGCACCCATTCAGGCGGAAATATCAACATGACCTTCTTCATAAACACTCTACCTTCACTAGACGTGAGGCCAGCTAGCAATGTCTATCTGGCTAAAAACAAATAGTCGGCTCAACGAGCCCCTGCACATTCACTCCTGAAGAAGCGGCTATGGTAACATAACCCTGACCTCCAGTTTCAATCGAACCGCCTGAATTCTTCTGGAAATTCTTTGGAATTTAAGGGGTTAATGCTAACATATCGTCATCTATACCCTTAATCAAAATTGGGCTCAAATGGGTCAGGCTCCCTGAAATACTCAGTGGCCATGACCAATCAGGTCCCGGTATTAACACTCATAGTTAAATGGAGCACGAAACGAATCATGTCCGACACAGAAACCAGCGCGGAGGTAAAGGCCAAAATCATCCTGGATGAAGCAAATCTGGCATTTTCAGAAACGTCTGAACGTAGAGATAGTCCGGGAGAACGTAAACCTGAAGGATCGGCCTGGGAAGAAGGCCGTATGGAAGGTGAATACGACGAAGCCGACTATCAGAAGATTCTTGAGTTACAAATGCGTGCCGCCATCGCTTGCGATGAACACCCTGAACTGGAAGAAAAAACAGCAACGTTGTTCGAGTCGATCACCCCGGAAAATGCCGAGGAAGTTCTTCAGACTGTATTGAAAGACGCAGATATCATGACTTTGGGCAAAGCCGCAGTCACAACTTTTGTATTGCGGTTCCCAACGGTGCAGTCTTTTGTCAATAAGGGTCATCCTCTGGTACTGGCCATGGACGAATACATGCTGGAAAATGCGAACGCACAAAACTGGCATGACTATAATAATATCGCTCAGGAAAACGGCTGGCTCTAACCGGCGAGGCCGCCGGGGCCTACTGGCAATAGCTTTCACTTGCTAGAAATGATTTGTCTCGGCTGATGACTATGGTTTCTCCCATCTCTACCGGGCCTGGCTCGACAAGGGCGGGGAAATGTTTTCCTTTTTATCGTGAAATTTTAAACAGCAACCATGAAGTTTAGACACAATCTCGCAAAAGAAACCTTCAAAGGTAAGAAGAAGAACACGGAACGGGGTGTTGAAGATCTTATCGATCCGGACCAGCGCGGAAACCACAGCAGTGCCATCCATGAACCCAGCCCACTGAGTCTGGACAAAGAAACCATCACTCCTAAACCGGTTGAAGATGACCCCAAGGAGATGTCGCGTCGGGACATGTTTTCGTTCAGCAATTTCCTCGATTTTGGCGCTGCGGTAGAAGATGAGGCCGAAGCTAAAAAAACCAGTAAAAAGAAATCTCCACCTCTTGAAGATGAAGAACCCGAGGCGATTGCACAACCTGCTGAAGGAATCGATGAGGCTGAACCTGCCGAACAGGTTGAAACCGTTGAGGAACCCGAGGAAACCGAACCTGCCCCGAAAGAAGGATTTTTCAAGCGACTGGCATCCAAATTCAAAGAAAGCCCTGAAGAGAAGGCTTTACTTCGAGGCGAAGAACTTTTGCCTCCTGAGGAGTCTGAACTTACACCCGATGCCATAGAAGCTTCTGCTGAAGATTCTACCGCTGCACCAGCAGGTCATAATATTTTTGAGCTTGAAGAGGTTGAAGACAAGGAATACGACCGACGGAATTTATTACGACAGGGCGTGCACTATTTTGCCAAGCCGGTAGTCCAGAACGTCCAGAATAAAATCGACAACGTCAATAAAGCGGTCGACAAGATCACCCGGCGGGTTCCTCTGTTAAGACCACCGGGCGCGATTTCTGAGAAACAGTTTTTACATAACTGCTCCCGGTGCGACGAATGCATCCATGCCTGTCCGAAGGATGCGATTCAACGCGCACCCAAGAAAATGGGGTTTCTCGTTTACAACACGCCTTATATCGACCCCATGCGCAACCCTTGTGTGATGTGTACCGACCTGCCGTGCATCACCGCCTGCCCGGATAAAGCGCTACTCCCGGTTCAGGAACTGACGGATGTGAATATGGGCTACGCAATTCTAGATAAGAAAAAATGTCAGGCCTACGGCGACACGTTCTGTCAGCAATGCGTGATCGACTGCCCGGTACCCGGAGCAATTTTTCAGGTGCAGGACAAGCCGGTCATCGACAAAAATATTTGTACCGGCTGCGGGGTCTGCATGCGTTCCTGCAGCACGGTCAATATTCCTCTGGCGATCAAGATCAAGCCACAGATGGTGGTTGAATATCAGCTTCACAAAAAACGCAAAGAAGAGGAACTGGCGCGTATCGAAGCCGAACAAAAAGCAGAGGCAGAACAAGCGGCAAAGGAAGAAGCCCTTGTCAGTCAGGAAAAAGAAGACGCATCAGAAGAGTCAGAACCTTGAGTCTCTTCGCTTCCCTGCCAGATTAACGCTTGCAAGTCTGCTCTGTTTTCAGTACCTTATTGAGCTTTGGCCCCTTTGCAGGGGAAGCAACCGGGCAAAGAACCTTTCAAACTGAGATAAACTTTACTCGCCATGAGGCGATTGCAGGCTGGCCCTGTTTATGGTGGCCCTTTATAAGCATGCATAATTTCAATCCAATCCCGTAGCACGGATTCAAAACCTGACAAATAATCGAATGAGCAACGAACTTCAAAGAACGCATGACTGCGGGACATTGTCGGACAAGCATATCGGCGAAACAGTAACTCTATGTGGATGGGTGCATACCCGGCGCGATCACGGAGGACTCATCTTCGTCGACTTGTGGGACAAATACGGCATGACCCAGGTGGTGCTGAATCCTCAAATCGACCAGCTGGCGCACGAACACGCCCAATCTATTCGCGGCAATTATGTCATCGGCGTTGTCGGCAACGTACGCGCCCGGCCTGATGATATGGTCAACCCGAAACTGAAAACCGGGATGATTGAAGTTTATGTTGATGAGTTGAGCATTCTCAATCCATCAGAGACGCCCCCCATTTCACCCTGGGAGCCCCAGGACACCTCGGAAGCCCTGCGTTTGAAATACCGGTTTCTCGATCTTCGCGGACCTGAGCTGCAACGAAATTTAAAAATGCGCTATGACATCACCCGGGTAGCAAGGAACGAAATGCACCGAAACGGGTTCATGGAAATAGAAACGCCCATGCTGACCAAGAGCACTCCAGAAGGAGCACGGGATTATCTGGTGCCCAGTCGGCTTAATGCGCAAAAGTTTTATGCTCTGCCGCAGTCACCGCAGTTATTCAAACAAATTCTCATGGTCTCTGGCATGGACCGGTATTTTCAGATTGTTAAATGCTTCCGCGATGAAGATTTA